>NZ_JACDDD010000043.1 GCF_013817205.1 Polaromonas sp. | reverse complement strand
ATTTGGCCCCCACGCTCGCTCACTTCGTGTAGCTTCCTGCCCCCCGAGGGGGTGCATTTTTCCTTGGGGCGGCCCGGCGGAAAAATTTCGTAGCTCTTCCGGAAAAATTCCGTCGCGGCTGTCTATCCAGGTGAGCGCATACGGCAGTCGTGACAACACCTGGACCAGCGCATGCCCCACATGGCCGCCACCAAACAGGGCCAGCGGCTGCAAGTTGACCGAGAGCCGCTGTCGCAAAGCCGCTACATCGGCAGGTCCGACTGATACAAAATGCAAATTCATGACGCCACCGCAACACTGGCCGAGCGATGGCCCGAGCACAAAGCGGCTTTCGGCCTTGGCCGGCCCGACCCGCAGCTGCGCACGTGCCGCCGCCATGGCCTGGTGCTCGAGGTGACCGCCGCCTATGGTGCCGACCACACCCTCGGCAAAAACTGCCATCCAGGTGCCGGTTTCGCGCGGCACCGATCCCTCGGTCGCAACCACCTGCACCAGCACCGCAGGCTCGCAGTCCAGTCGCTGAAGAAAGGCATCCCTGTGATTGTTCACCGTACAAACCCTTTGATACCGGGCCCGATTTTTGAAGCGCCGGGCCGCATAATCCGGGGAAATGACTCCGCCGCCGTTACATCAACTGTCCATGGACAGACTGCACAATAACAGTCGTACGCTGACAAACCACAAGGATACGTATGTCTGAGCCCACCCCCCGCCGTTTCTGGCTGCTGGCCCTGGCCTCCGCAGGGGTGGCCGCCATTGTGTCTGCCTGCAAAACCGCACCCGAAGGTGCCGCCCCCGTCGCCAAACCTGAACCAGTGCCTGAACCGGTGATCGGGCCCATCGCAGGGCCCAGCGGATCCGCGCGCGCCTCGGCGGCCGCCACCCCACGTGCCTACCGCCAAAGCGGCGCCACCCACATTTATGGACTGAATGCGAACCGCATCTATAAAGGCAGAATGCCGCCACTGCTGTATGCCATCGGGGTGATCAATGTCGAAATCAATCAGGTCGGCATCGTCACCAGGCTCGACTGGATGCGGGCCCCGCGCCACGCGCCAGAAGTGATTGCCGAAATCGAGCGCACCATCAAGGCGGCATCTCCGTTTCCGGCCCCCGTGCGGATTGGCAAGGTGGTTTATACCGACACCTGGCTGTGGCACAAAAGCGGCAAGTTCCAGCTGGATACGTTGACCGAAGGGCAGGATTAGGCCCCCGCGCTTTTCACTTCGTGTAATGCGCTGCCCCCCGAGGGGGCGCTGCGCCTGCAGGCCGGCGAAGCCGGACCCGCGGCCCCTGCTTAACAAGATCAAGGTGCCTCTTTCGTGACTGAATCTCAGCTGCCTCGGTACGTGGAATAACTCCAGGGACTCACCAATAGCGGCACATGGTAGTGCTGGCTGGTGTCGGCAACACCAAAGTCCAGGCTCACCTTGTTCAGGAAATTGGGTTCCGGCAATGGCACGCCACGGGCAGCAAAGTAACCCGCCACGTCGAACACCAGCCGGTAGGTGCCGCGCTGCAGGCTGCTGTTGTCGTAAAGCAGGCCATCCGGGCTGCGGCCGTCGCTGTTGAGCACAAAGGCTTTCACCAGAGTCGCCTGCCCGTCGTCGGTGGTGTAGAGCTCGACCGCCATGCCGGCTGCCGGTGTGCCGTGCATAGTGTCCAGCACATGTGTACTCAGGCCCATGAAAGTTTCCCCGCTGTGTGTAGTAAACAGAAGTGTATACACTTTTAAGGGGTTTCGGCTATTATCGAGCGCATGGAAACCTCCACCACCAGCACCATTGTTGAAGCGCTCACACGCGCCATCGTCGATCACCGGCTGCATCCGGGCACCAAGCTGGCGGAGCAAAAGCTGGCCGATCATTTCGGCGTGTCGCGCACCCTGGTGCGGCAGGCGCTGTTCCAGCTGTCGCAAAACAGGCTGATCCGGCTGGAGCCTGCGCGCGGCGCATTTGTCGCGGCCCCGGACGTCAACGAGGCGCGCCAGGTGTTTGCGGTGCGGCGCATGCTGGAGGCGGAAATGACACGCGCTTTCGTGCGCGAAGCCACGCCGGCAAAAATCCGGGCGCTCCGGGAGCATGTAGCCCAGGAAAAAGCCGCCGTGGCCGAAGGCGACGCAGCCGACCGCAACGCCTTGCTCGGCGACTTCCATGTGCGGATGGCCGAACTGATGGGCAACGAGGTGCTGACCCAAATGCTGGGCGAGCTGGTGTCGCGTTGCGCCCTGATCACCTTGATGTACCAGAGCGCCAGCGCAGCAGAACACTCGAGCGAGGAACATGCCGAAATCGTGAAGGCGCTGACGGCCAAAGACGAAGCACTCGCCGTTCGCCTGATGACCGAACACCTGCTGCATGTCGAACAGAATTTGACCTTCGACCGCAAGATCCCGAGCAACGATATCTCCATGGCGCTCTCATGACCACTTCTGCCGGAAACTCAGCAAAATTTTCCGCCGGGCCGTCCCAAGGAAACTTAGCCGCCTCGGGGGGCAGCGTCGTACGCGAGGCGGCGAGCGTGGGGGCAATGTCTTACCCCAGGGATATGGTCGGTTACGGCCGCACGCCGCCGCATGCGCAGTGGCCGGATGGTGCGCGCATCGCCGTGCAGTTTGTGCTGAACTACGAGGAAGGCGGCGAGAACTCGGTGCTGCACGGCGACGCCGGCTCCGAGCAGTTCCTGTCGGAAATGTTCAATCCGCCGAGTTACCCCGAGCGGCATCTGAGCATGGAAGGCATTTACGAATACGGCTCGCGCGCGGGCGTCTGGCGCATCCTGCGGGAATTTGAAAAACGCAAACTGCCGCTGACCGTGTTCGGCGTCAGCATGGCCCTGCAGCGGCATCCGGAACTGACAGCCGCTTTTGTGGAGATGGGCCACGAGATCGCCTGCCACGGCCTGCGCTGGATCAACTATCAGAATGTGGACGAAGCCACCGAGCGCGAGCACATGCGCCTGGGCCTGGACATCATCACGCAGATGACCGGCCAGCGCCCGCTGGGCTGGTACACCGGCCGCGACAGCCCGCGCACGCGGCGGCTGGTGGCCGACGATGGCGGCCTCGAATACGACAGTGATTACTACGGTGACGACCTGCCCTTCTGGATGAGAGTGCAGCGCAGCGATGGTACGCAGGTGCCGCGCCTGGTGGTGCCCTACACACTGGACACCAACGACATGCGCTTCGCCCTGCCCCAGGGTTTTTCGCAGGCCGAGGACTTTTTCACCTACCTGCGCGACAGTTTCGATGCCCTGTATGCCGAGGGCGACCCGAACGGTCTGAATACGCCCAAGATGCTCAGCATAGGCTTGCACTGCCGCCTGCTGGGCAGGCCCGGCCGCATCGTGGCGCTGCAGAAATTCCTCGACCATATCCAGCAGCATGACCGTGTCTGGGTCTGCCGCCGCATCGACATTGCCCGTCACTGGCAGAAATTCCACCCTTTCACAGAATGACCATGACCCTGACCCTGGAACAATTCAACGCCGCCCCTGCCGACGACGCTGCGGCCTTGCTGGAAGGCATTTACGAACACTCCCCGTGGATTGCCGAGGCAGCGCTGGTACAGCGGCCGTTCCGGTCACTGGCGCATTTGAAACATGCCATGGCCCGCGTGGTTCATAACGCGGGCGATCAAGCCCAGCTCGCCCTGATCAACGCCCATCCCGAACTCGCCGGCAAGGCCATGGTCAGCAAGAGCTTGACCGCTGAATCGACGAATGAACAAAACAAGGCGGGGCTGACAAGCTGCAGCCCTGAAGAGCTCGAAAAAATCCAGACGCTTAATGCCGCCTACAACGCCAAATTCGGCTTTCCCTTCATCCTCGCGGTACGCGGTCCGCGCGGCGCCGGTCTGTCGCGGCAGGAAATCATCGCCACCTTCGAGCGGCGCCTGGCCCACCACCCCGACTTCGAGCGGGGCGAAGCCCTGCGTAACATCCACCGCATCGGGGAGCTGCGCCTGAACGACAAGTTCAGCGTCGAGCCCCGATTGGGCCACCAGGTCTGGGACTGGCAGGAACAATTGAGCGCTTTCAGCGATCCGGGCTACCTCGAAAAAGGTCAACTCACGGTGACCTACCTGACCGAAGCACACCGGTCGGCTGCACGGATGATTGAACAGACCATGCGCGACTGTGGCTTCGATGAAGTGGTGACAGATGCCGTCGGAAACGTGGTGGGTCGCTACAGGGCTTCCACGCCAGGCGCCAAAACATTGATGACCGGCTCCCACTACGACACCGTGCGCAACGGCGGCAAATACGATGGCCGCCTCGGCATCTTCACGCCGATGGCTTGTGTGGCCGAACTGTCGCGCCAGGGAAAACGCCTGCCCTTCGACTTCGAAGTCATCGCTTTCGCTGAAGAAGAAGGCCAGCGTTACAAGGCCACCTTTCTCGGCTCTGGCGCATTGATTGGCCAGTTCAACCCCGCGTGGCTGGACCAGCAGGATGCGGACGGCATCAGCATGCGCGAAGCCATGCAGCACGCCGGCCTGCCGGGCGCGCTGGAAGCGATTGCCGGCTTGCAGCGGAAGCCGTCCGACTACCTGGGATTTGTCGAGGTGCATATCGAGCAGGGCCCGGTGCTCAATGAACTCGACATTCCGCTGGGCATCGTGACATCGATCAACGGCGGCGTGCGTTACCTCTGCGAAGTCGTTGGCATGGCCAGCCATGCCGGCACCACCCCCATGGACCGGCGCCGCGACGCGGCTGTCGCCGTGGCGGAGCTGGCGCTGTATGTAGAGCAGCGCGCCGCCCGCGACGGCGACTCGGTCGGCACCATAGGCATCCTCAACGTGCCCGGCGGCTCCATCAATGTCGTGCCGGGCTGCTGCCAGTTCACGCTGGACCTGCGCGCGCCCAACGATGCGCAGCGCGATGCCATGGTCAGCGATGTGCTGGCAGAGTTGCGCGCCATTTGCGAAAGGCGCGGTGTGCGCCATACGGCGGAAGAAACCATGCGCGCCGCGGCCGCCCCGAGCGCACCCGCCTGGCAGCAGCGCTGGGAACGCGCAGTGGACAGCCTCGGCGTGCCGCTGTATCGCATGCCCAGCGGCGCCGGCCACGATGCGATGAAGCTGCACGAAATGATGCCCCAGGCCATGCTGTTCGTGCGCGGCCAGAACTCGGGCCTGAGCCATAACCCGCTGGAAAGCACAACCAGCGACGACACGCAGCTTGCCGTCGAAGCCTTCCAGTTTTTTCTCAACAACCTTGCCGCCGCAACATGACCGACTACGACAAACTTGATACCTGGATTGATGCCCACTTCGACGAGGAGGTGCGCTTTCTGCAAGAACTGATCCGCGTTCCCACCGACACGCCGCCCGGCAACAATGCACCGCACGCTGAACGCACGGCCGAATTGCTCAAGGGATTCGGCTTCGAGGCCGAGAAACATGCCGTGCCGCAAGCCGAAGTACAGGCTTGTGGTCTGGAGTCGATCACCAACCTGATCGTGCGTCGCCACTACGGCGAAGGCAAAACGATTGCGCTCAACGCACACGGCGACGTGGTGCCGCCCGGCGAAGGCTGGACCAAGGACCCCTACGGCGGCGTGATCGAGGACGGCAAGATTTATGGTCGCGCCGCGGCCGTGAGCAAGTGCGACTTCGCGACCTTCACCTTTGCCGTGCGGGCGCTGGAATCGCTGAGCGCCAAACTCAACGGCAATATCGAACTGCACTTCACCTACGACGAGGAATTCGGCGGTGAAATCGGCCCGGGCTGGCTGCTCAAAAACAAGCTGACCAAGCCCGACCTGATGATCGCGGCCGGCTTCAGCTACCAGGTCGTCGCGGCCCACAATGGCTGCCTGCAAATGGAGGTAACGGTCAACGGCAAGATGGCGCACGCCGCCATTCCCGACACGGGTGTGGATGCCTTGCAGGGCGCGGTGCAGATTCTGGGCGCACTGTACGCCCAGAACACGCTGTACAAGCAGATCTGCTCCCAGGTGGAGGGCATCAAGCACCCTTACCTGAATGTGGGCCGCATCGAAGGCGGCACCAACACCAACGTGATCCCCGGCAAGGTGGCATTCAAGCTGGACCGCCGCATGATCCCGGAAGAAAATCCTGTCGAAGTGGAAGCCAACATTCGCCAGGTGATTGCGGACGCCGCCGCAACATACCCAGGCATCACCGTGGATATCAAGCGCCTGTTGATGTCCCACGCCATGAAACCTCTGGCGGGCAACAAGCCCTTGGTCGATGCCATCCAGAAACACGGCGAGCAGTTGTTCGGTGAACCCATCCCGGCCATGGGTTCGCCGCTGTACACCGACGTGCGCCTGTACGGTGAAGCCGGCATCCCCGGCGTGATCTACGGCGCCGGACCGCGCACCGTGCTCGAGTCCCACGCCAAACGCGCTGACGAGCGCCTTGCACTGGACGACCTGCGCAAGGCGACCAAGGTCATCGCCCGCACGCTGCGTGACTTGTTGGGCTGAAAAACGCTCTCTTTTTGATAGCTGCCTGCGCATGCTGGAAAAGGGCCGGAGGCCTTTTTTGCCACAAAACCGCTGGTTGTATGCTTTCGGCAAGGTTTCCCACCAGCGCTCGGCAAAACGCCCCTGCAAATAGGCGACGAAGGCCTCCACCTTGCCGGGCACCAGCCTGGGCAAGGGAAACACTGCGTGGATCTCCTGCTCCGGCAGGCCGTGGTCGGCCAGCACTTCAGCACCTGCCCGGTGGCCAGCGAACCGGCCGCCACATAACGCGGCATGGCGGCGATGCCCAGGCTGTTGCGCGCTGCCAGTTTAGCGAAGCAGGTATTCCCAGCGTGATTTAGGGCGCAGGGTCGCCCACAGCGTTGCAATCACACGCAAAACCAGCGGACAAGTCTGGGGCGGGAAGACCTGGACGCGCTACAAAAGCGATCTCGCCCACCCTGCACACACTACTGGGCTGAATTTCGGGCTGGATTACCTGTACGGCAGTTAAAACTGAGTTGACGGTTTAGAAAGCATGCATGGGGACAATCTGTATACACATTACCAATTTAATTGTATACAGTTTAGTGGGCACATTGGTCCACACAAGGAGCTACCCCATGACCTACCCCGTCCACCCAGTTGACGAACGCCTTCCCGGAGGCAAGCTCGCCGCCCTTGGACTCCAACACGTGTTGGTAATGTATGCGGGCGCTGTTGCCGTTCCTCTGATCGTGGGCCGCGCACTTAAGCTCAGCCCCGAGCAAGTCGCGATGCTGATCTCGGCCGACTTGTTCTGCTGCGGTATCGTCACGCTGATTCAATCGCTGGGGGCTACCCAATGGTTCGGAATCAAGCTACCCGTCATGATGGGCGTTACCTTTGCGTCCGTCGCACCGATGGTTGCCATGGCCAACGCCACACCTGGCACGGAAGGAGCGGGGCTGATCTTCGGCGCCATTATTGGTGCCGGTGTGATTTCCATCGCCATCGCCCCCATCGTCAGCCGCATGCTTCGCTTTTTTCCGCCAGTGGTCACGGGCACGATCATTGCGGTGATCGGCATCAGCCTGATGCGTATCGGTATCAATTGGATCTTCGGCAACCCGTTCGGCCCCACAGCACCCAACGTCGTCAGCCCGGACCATGCCAAGTGGCTGGCCGACGTCGGCGGCATGGCCAGCGCGGCCGGCACAACCCTACCTGCAGTTCCCAAGGGGCTAGCCTTGGTGGGTACCGTGCCAAACCCCAAATACGCGCCACTGGCGCACATCGCCATCGCTTCGGTGGTGCTGGTTTCCATCCTGTTAATTGCGAAGTACGCCAAGGGCTTTATTGCCAACATTTCAGTACTTCTGGGCATCATCATCGGGGGGGTGATTGCCACGGCGGCCGGCCTCATGAGCTTTGACAAGGTAGGCAAAGCGTCCTGGTTTGATCTGGTTCTGCCGTTCGAGATTGCCACCCCAGTGTTCGACCCGATTCTGATTCTCACCATGAGCTTGGTCATGATTGTGGTGATGATCGAATCAACCGGCATGTTTCTGGCGCTGGGTGACATGACGGGCAAGAGGGTTGACAAGAGAATGCTCACGGCCGGTCTGCGCACCGACGGACTGGGCACCCTGATAGGGGGCATTTTCAACACTTTTCCCTATACGAGCTTCTCGCAAAACGTGGGTCTGGTAGGTGTGACCGGTGTCAAGAGCCGTTTCGTTTGCGTGGCCGGCGGCGTTATCCTGATCGTACTGGGCTTGCTGCCCAAGATGGCTGCGCTGGTGGAATCACTACCAACCTTTGTGCTGGGTGGTGCTGGGCTGGTCATGTTCGGTATGGTGGCCGCGACAGGTATTCGCATCCTTGCCAATGTGGACTACCAGACAAACCGCAACAACCTATTCATTGTGGCGGTGTCTATTGGCTTTGGCATGATTCCCTTGGTAGCCCCCAGCTTCAAGCAGTGGCTGCCTCATGGGCTGCATCCACTGATCGAATCGGGCATTTTGCTGGCGTCACTCAGCGCCGTCCTGCTCAACCTGTTCTTCAACGGGGCGAGGGAAGACACCGACGCCATCATCCAGGCGGCTAGTCACGCCGACGTACATTGACCCAGCCACAAGAGCCCCGAAGGAGTCGACATGAATTGTCTTTTTGTGCGATCAGTAGTTCTAACCATCTTTTCCCTGGGCGCCTGCACCGTCATCCCTGCGCAGGAAAGAGACCTCCTGATTGGAGCAAGCCTTCCACTCACTGGGCCTAATGCTGCGGCAGGCCAGGAGGGACTGGCTGTTGCGAATGCCGTGTTCGAATCCGTCAATAAGGCCGGTGGCATTCACGGCCGACGAATCGTCTTGAAGGCACTGGATGATGGCTTCAATCCGCAAACAGCGGCTGCCAATGCCCGCCGGCTGTCTGAGGACAAGGTGCTGGCCCTTTTCAACTGCTGGGGCACTTCCAGTTGCAGCGCAATGATGCCGGTAGTCAACGAGCAAAAGGTAGCAATGATTGCTGGAATCGCTGGCGGCGGCATCATGCAGGCAGACCCCGGCCGTTATGCCTTCAACGTGCGCCCCACGACGGAGCATGAGATCCGGCGAATGGTCAGCCAGATGACTACGGTGGGGCAGCGGAACATCGCGGTGGTCTATCAGGCCGATGGGTTTGGTCAAGGTGGCCTCATATCGGCGCGCTCCGCCCTGTCCAAAGCTGGCATAAAACCATCTCGTGAACTCGCACTGGAGGCCGATGCTGTAAATGCGGGTGCGGTGATTGCCGAGTTGCGCAAGGCTGAGGCCAACGGTGTCATCCTGATTGCTTCACCCGCACCCACGGTGAAGTTGATCTCGCAAGCCCGTCAAACTGGAATGGCAACCCCCTTCTACAACCTGGCAGCACAGGCCAATCAAAAAGTTGTGGCCGATCTCGGAAAACACACCCAGGGCGCAATATTTACAACCTTAGTACCCAGCCCATGGCGCATTCAACTCCCCGTCGCGAAGGAGTACCAGCAACTCTACAGCGCCGCCACCGGAAAAATCGACTACTCCTACATCGGGCTTGAGGTTTTCATCAACGCCACGCTTCTGGTGGAGGGACTTCGAGGGGCCGGACGAGATCCAAGCCGCCAAAGCCTGATTGCCGCGCTGGAAACTATGGAGAAGAAGACCTATGGCGGTATGTCCGTCAAGTAGACACCCAGTGATCGCAAAGGGTCTGGCTACGTCGGATTGACGATCATCAACGAGCAAGGCCGGTTTGTCGAATAAACGGAAAGCGTCATGGAGTTGCAGTATCCGCGCCGAATTGCCACTCCCATTTACCCCAATGGATTTTGCTGATCGAGATTTTCATGAAGAGTAACAGACCCCAATTTCCGCAAGGCATCCTCGCTGGTCGAGCGATTAGTCGCGGTTATGAAAAGTTCGAGTGGTAACTCGCGGCCTGCCATTCACGCTTTCGGCAAGGTTTCCCACCAGCGCTCGGCAAAACGCCCCTGCAAATAGGCGACGAAGGCCTGCACCTTGCCGGGCACCAGCTTGGGCGAGGGAAACACTGCGTGGATCTCCTGCTCCGGCAGGCTGTGGTCGGCCAGCACTTCCAGCACCTGCCCGGTGGCGAGCGAATCGGCCGCGACATAACGCGGCATGGCGGCGATGCCCAGGCCGTTGCGCGCCGCCGCCAGCACAGCCGACAGGTTGTTGGAGCGCAGCCGCCCTGCTACCGGCACCGTTACCGCGTCGCCCTTGACAGAGACCAAGCGCCAGACGTCGTCGCCCAGTACGCTGCTGTAAATCAACGCGGCATGGCCGCTGAGGTCTCGCGGCTTTTTCGGCGTGCCGTGTTTCTTGAGGTAACGCGGCGCCGCCACCATCACCCACGGATTGGCACCGAGATAACGCGCACCCAGGCTGGAGTCTGCCAGCTTGCCCATGCGCACCGCCACATCCAGACCCTGCGACACCAGATCGGTGTAGCGGTCCTCGAAACTCAGATCGAGCAGCACCTGCGGGTGACGCTTCATGAAGTCCAGCGCCAGCGGCACAATAACGCGCCGGCCAAAGGCCACCGAAGTGCCTATGCGGAGCATGCCCTGGGCCTGGCTCTGGCGCAGGCGCACGATGTTGTCGGCCTCCTCGGTCTCGCGCACGATGATCTTGCACTTCTCGTAATACAGCGCGCCCGATTCCGTGAGACTCACGCCGCGGGTGTTGCGGTTGAGCAGGCGCACGTTCAGCCGCTCTTCGGTGGCCGCGATCTGTTTGGAAACCGTGGGCTGTGTGGTCGCAAATTCGCGCGCCGCTTTCGAGAAGCTGCCGGTTTCCACCACCCGCACAAACATGTGCATGACCTGCAATCTGTCCATGGCCTGATGATAGTCACTTATTCCATGGCGGAATAGCTTTTATGGCTTGCATCAGCCTTCTGCAAAACGCAGCGGCTGCCTACAGTCGAGCCTCCAACAGGAGACAAGACATGGCAAGAATGACAGCCGCCCAGGCCGCCGTCTGGGTGATGGAAAAGGAAGGCGTGACGCAGGCCTTCGGCATCCCCGGCGCGGCCATCAACCCGCTGTACTCCGCACTGCGCAAGCAAGGCACCATCAGCCACATCCTGGCCCGCCACGTCGAGGGCGCTTCGCACATGGCCGAGGGTTACACCCGCGCCGCCGCCGGCAACATCGGCGTGTGTATTGGCACCTCCGGCCCGGCCGGCACCGACATGATCACCGGGCTGTATTCGGCGCAGGCCGACTCGATACCGATTCTGTGCATCACCGGCCAGGCGCCGCGCGCGCGCCTGCACAAGGAAGACTTCCAGGCGGTGGACATCGAGTCCATCTCCAAACCGGTGACCAAGTGGTCGGTCACCGTGCGTGAACCAGCGCTGGTGCCGCGGGTGTTCCAGCAGGCCTTCCATGTGATGCGCTCGGGCCGCCCCGGACCGGTGCTGATAGACCTGCCTTTTGACGTACAGATGGGTGAGATCGAGTTTGACATCGACACTTATGCGCCGCTGCCGGTGTACAAACCTGCCGCCACACGTGCGCAGATCGAGAAGGCCCTGACCATGCTCAACGAGGCGGACAAGCCGCTGATTGTGGCCGGTGGCGGCATCATCAATGCCGACGCGTCGGAGTTGCTGGTGCAGTTTGCCGGCCTCACCGGCATCCCGGTGATCCCGACGCTGATGGGCTGGGGCACGATCCCCGACGATCATCCACTGATGGCCGGCATGTGCGGCCTGCAGACCAGCCACCGTTATGGCAACGCCACCATGCTGGCTTCGGACTTTGTGATCGGGATCGGCAACCGCTGGGCAAACCGCCACACCGGATCGGTGGAGGTCTACACCAAGGGGCGCAAGTTTGTGCACGTGGACATCGAGCCGACCCAGATCGGCCGCGTGTTTTCGCCGGACTTCGGCATTGTTTCCGACGCCAAGGCTGCGCTGGAGCTGTTCGTCGAAGTCGCCACCGAATGGGCCGCCCAGGGCAAGCTCAAGGACCGTGGCGAGTGGGCCTCGGCCTGCCGTTACCGCAAGGGCACCCTGCTGCGCAAAACCAACTACGACAGCGTGCCCATGAAGCCACAACGCGTGTACCAGTGCATGACGCGCGCCTTTGGCGAAGACGTGTGTTACATCAGCACCATCGGCCTGTCGCAGATTGCGGGTGCGCAGTTCCTGCATGTCTACAAGCCGCGCCACTGGATCAACTGCGGCCAGGCCGGCCCGCTGGGCTGGACCGTGCCGGCGGCGCTGGGCGTGCGCGCGGCCGACCCGACCCGCAAGATCGTGGCGCTGTCGGGCGACTACGACTTCCAGTTCATGATCGAGGAACTGGCCGTCGGCGCGCAGTTCAAGCTGCCCTACATCCACATGGTGGTCAACAACTCCTACCTCGGGCTGATCCGTCAGGCGCAACGCGGCTTCGAGATGGACTACTGCGTGCAACTCGGCTTCGACAACATCAATACCGACGAGGACGAACCGGTCAGGTCTTACGGCGTGGACCACGTCAAGGTGGTCGAGGGCTTGGGTTGCAAGGCCATTCGTGTGCACCGGCAGGAAGAGCTGGCACCAGCCATCACGCAGGCCGAAGCCTGGATGAAGGAATTCCAGGTGCCGGTGGTGATCGAGGTGATCCTCGAGCGCGTCACCAACATCGCCATGGGCACCGAGATTGACAACATCATCGAGTTCGAAGACCTGGCCGCCAGCCGTGAAGATGCGCCCACCGCCGTTGCCGCCATGCTGGACTGAACTCATGCCAAAATTCGCCGCCAACCTCAGCATGCTCTTTACCGAGCTGTCTTTCATGGACCGATTCGCCGCCGCTCGAGCGGCCGGCTTTGACGCCGTCGAGTATTTATTCCCCTACGAGTACAGCCCCGAAGAACTTGTCGCCGCACTCAAAAGCAACGACCTGAAGCAGGTGCTGCACAACCTGCCGGCCGGTGACTGGGCTGCGGGAGAGCGCGGCATTGCCTGCCACGCCGGACGCTCGACGGAATTCCGCGAAGGCGTCAACCGGGCGATAGCCTACGCCACCGCCCTCGGTTGCCCGCAAGTCAACTGCCTGGCGGGCAAACTCCCGGAGGGCGCCAGCAGTGCGCAGGCCCATGCGACCTTGGTTGCGAACCTGCGTTTTGCAGCATCGGCCCTGGAGGCCGCCGGCATACGTCTGCTGATCGAGCCGATCAACACCTTCGACATTCCGGGCTTTTTCTTGTCGCGCACCGACCAGGCGCTGGCCATACTGGACGAAGTCGCATCTCCCAATCTGTTTGTGCAGTACGACATCTACCATGCGCAGCGCATGGAAGGCGAACTGGCCAGCACCCTCGCCAAACACAGGGCGCGTATCGGCCACATCCAGCTGGCCGACAACCCCGGACGCAACGAACCGGGCAGCGGCGAAATCAACTACGCCTGGCTGTTCAAACACATCGATGCCACCGGCTATACCGGCTGGATCGGTTGTGAATACAAACCCAAAACCACCACCACCGAAGGCCTGGGCTGGCTGGCAGGAGCAAAAACATGACCAAATCAGGACTCAAAATCGGCTTCATCGGCTTGGGTATCATGGGCGCGCCCATGGCCATGCACCTGCTGCAGGCCGGCCACATGTTGTTCGTCAACACCCTCAGCAAGGTGCCCGCAGAACTGGCCGACAAGGGCGCGACCCTCTGCACCACCGCGCGCGGCGTGGCAGAGCGTGCCGACATCATTTTTGTGATGGTGCCGGACACGCCCGACGTGGAGGCCGTGCTGTTCGGTGACAACGGCGTCGCAGCCGGCCTGTCGAAAGGTAAAACCGTGGTGGACTGCAGCTCCATCGACCCGATCGCCACGCGCGGCTTTGCCCAAAAGATCCAGGCTCTGGGCTGCGAATGGCTGGATGCCCCGGTGTCCGGCGGCGAGGTCGGCGCCAAAGCCGCCAGCCTGACCATCATGGTCGGCGGTGAGCCGGCGACCTTCGAGCGCGTCAAGCCGCTGTTCGACCTGATGGGCAAAAACGTGAGCCTGGTCGGCGGCCCTGGCGACGGCCAGGTCTGCAAGGTGGCCAACCAGATCATCGTGGCGCTGACGATTGCCGCCGTGGGCGAGGCGCTGGTGTTCGCATCCAAAGCCGGTGCCGATCCGGCCCGGGTGCGCTCTGCGCTGATGGGCGGCTTCGCCTCATCGCGCATCCTCGAAGTGCATGGCGAACGCATGATCAGGCGGACCTTTGCGCCGGGTTTCCGGATTGCGCTGCACCAGAAAGACCTGAACCTGGCGTTGCAGGGCGCGCGGGCGCTGGGCATTGCCTTGCCGCAAACAGCCGGTGCCGCGCAACTGATGCAGTCCTGCGTGGCGCTTGGTCATGGCCAGGCGGACCACTCGGCACTTGTCAAGGCGCTGGAAGCCATGGCGCAACACCCGGTCACGCCGGAGGCCTGAGGCCGGCGTCCCGCGCACCCCCCCGCACAAAAGGACAGGCATTCAGCCTGCCCTTTTTTGTCGCCAATCCGCTGCTTATGCGCCAAAGCCCGTGGCAGCAATTGCCTGCTAGGCCGCAGTTTGCCAGCTCCACTACCTCGTTTTCCCGGATTTAAGGGGTATTTACGGAGGTTTCGCCGCGCCTGTTCCGCCCAACTTGTCCGAGAATAGAGGCTGAAAATACTGTGTACAAACCATGTGTACAAATACGATCAGGCATTCTTTTTGCTTGGCTTGAGCAGCCAATTCATTCCCATCTGGAGTTTCCATGACCAAACGCGTTTTCATCAAGACAGTGGCCGCACTGGCCGTCACCGTCGCCACCTGCGGCAGCGCTTTTGCGCAGAACACCCCCATCAAGTTCCAGCTGGACTGGCGTTTTGAAGGCCCGGCTGCGCTCTTCCTCACACCAGCCGCCAAGGGTTATTTCAAGGACGCCAAGCTCGACGTGACCATCGACGCCGGCAACGGCTCGGGCGGTACCGTGACGCGTGTGGCTTCGGGCAGCTACGACATGGGGTTTGCCGACCTGGCAGCGCTGATGGAATTTCACGCCAACAACCCGGACGCCCCCAACAAGCCGGTCGCGGTGATGATGGTCTACAACAACACGCCTGCTTCGGTGATGGCGCTGAAAAAGTCCAGCATCAAGACCGTCGCTGACCTGAATAACAAGAAGCTCGGCGCTCCCGTGTTTGACGCCGGTCGCCGCGCTTTCCCGATTTTTGCAAAGGCCAACGGCATCAGCGGCGTGCAGTGGACTGCCATGGACCCGCCCCTGCGCGAAACCATGCTGGCGCGCGGTGACGTGGACGCCATTACGGGCTTCACCTTCACCTCGCTGCTCAACCTCGAAGCGCGCGGCGTGAAAGCCGAAGACGTGGTGGTGCTGCCTTATGCGGACAACGGCGTGAAACTGTATGGCAACGTCGTCATCGCCTCGCCAAAAATGATCCGGGAAAATCCTGCGGCCATCAAGGCCTTTCTGCTGGCCTTCACCAAGGGCGTCAAGGACGTGATCGCCAAGCCCGCGGCCGCAATTGACGACGTCAAAGCGCGTGACGGCATCATCAACACTGCGCTGGAAACCCGCCGCCTGCAGTTGGCGATCGATACCGTGGTCAACAGCCCGGACGCGCGCACCGAGGGTTTCGGCCAGGTCAAGGGACCGCGTCTGTCGTTGATGGCTTCCCAGGTGTCGGATGCCTTCAACACAAAAACACGTGTTGACCCAGGCGCCATCTGGAACGGCTCCTTCCTGCCCACGGCGGCGGAGCTGAACGTGCTGCCCGTCCCGAAGAAGTAAGTCCCCGGCCTGCAGGCCCCTGGCACGCAGGCAGATTTAAAACAACGGCCGGCTTTTTTCCCAGAAAAGCTGGCCGTTGCCCTGAACGCGCACAGCTAACGGTATCCACAAAAAAGCAATGCAAGCACAACCCGAGAGCCACTTCGTCAACTTCAGCGATGTATGGCTCGCCTACAACGAAGAGCTGCTGGCGCAAAACCACTTTGCGGTGGAAGCCATCGACCTCAAAGTTCGCGAAGGCGAGTTCATCGCCATCGTCGGGCCGTCAGGCTGCGGGAAATCGACCTTCATGAAGTTGACGACGGGCCTGAAAATGCCGTCGAAGGGGCGCATCCTGATCGACGGCCAGCCCGTCACCGGCCCCCTGAAGATTTCCGGCATGGCTTTCCAGGCGCCCTCACTGCTGCCCTGGCGAACCACGGTGGACAACGTGCTGCTGCCGCTGGAGATCGTCGAGCCCTTCCGCAGCCAATTCAAGTCGAAACGCAAGGAATTTGAGGAGCGCGCGCGCAAGCTGTTGCAAAAAGTCGGCCTGGGCGGGTATGAAGACAAATTCCCCTGGCAGCTGTCGGGTGGCATGCAGCAGCGCGTGAGCATCTGCCGCGCGCTGATCCATGAGCCCAAGATGCTGCTGCTCGACGAGCCTTTCGGCGCGCTCGACGCCTTCACGCGTGAAGAACTGTGGTGCATCCTGCGCGACCTCTGGACCGAGCAGCGCTTCAACGTCATCCTGGTTACGCACGATCTGCGCGAATCCGTCTTCCTGGCCGACACGGTGTACGTGATGAGCAGAAGCCCCGGGCGTTTTGTCGTTAAACGCGAGATCGACCTGCCACGCCCGCGCGACCTCGAAGTCACCTACACCCAGGCCTTCGGCGACATCGTTCACGAACTGCGCAGCCACATCGGCGCCATCCGCACGCCCGTCATCAATCCGGCGCCGGCCAAGGAAGGGGCATGAGCATGAGTAAAAAGCAGATGGAGCGCTGGTCGCCCGTGGTGCTGCTGCTGATCATCCTGGCGCTCTGGCAGATGGTGGTCATGGTGTTCGACATCGCTGAATACATTTTTCCCGCCCCGCTGGCGATTGCACAGGCCATGGCCGAATTCGCCGGCCCCATCGCCCAGGCTGCGTGGAAAACCTTCTGGGTCACCATGGTCGGCTTCGGCCTGTCCATCGTCGTCGGCGTGATGCTGGGCTTCCTGGTCGGCTCCTCGCGCCTCGCCTACGCAGCTGTGTACCCCTTGCTTGTCGCATTCAACGCCGTGCCCAAGGCTGCCATCGTGCCCATCCTGATTGTCTGGTTCGGCATAGGCGTCGGCCCCGGCATCCTCACCGCCTTTCTGATCTCCTTCTTCCCTATCACCGTCAACATGGCCACTGGTCTGGCGACGCTGGAGCCCGAACTCGAAGACGTGTTGCGGGTACTCGGCGCCAAACGCTGGGATGTGCTGGTCAAGGTCGGCCTGCCGCGCTCCATGCCTTACTTCTACGGCTCACTCAAGATCGCGATCACGCTGGCTTTTGTGGGCACCGTGCTGGCAGAGATGACAGCAGGCGACTCCGGCATCGGCTACCTGATGCTTAGCGCCGGCTCACAGCAGCGCATGGCACTGGCCTTTGCCGGGCTGGTGGTGATTGGCGCGATGGCGATGATCATGTATGAGCTGTTCAGCTATATCGAGAAGCACACGACGGCGTGGGCGCATCGCGGGTCGCAGGGTGGTTGAGGCCATCCAGTCTCAGATTCATGCATCAAATCTGGCGATAGCCCGCGGAGGACGGGGGGAAGCAGCTATTAAATTTATAGCACTTCGCCAAACCGCAGGCTTGCACCTGACAGCAGGTCTGACTCCCTAATCCCTCCCCTAACCCGTCCCTCGCCCCGCTGGGCGATGGAGGGGAACTTCATTTGGGCGCGTGTACTGCGCTCGCGTGCAAACATGACGGCAGCTTGGGATTCCCGCAGAAGAAGCGCTGCGCGCTTCTTCTGCTCCGGATTTCAATTCGGTATTGGTATTCGGATGTCAGTGTTCTTTCCCTAACCCGTCGGGCTGGGCCGAGGAGCGCAGCCGAAAACGGATCAGGACGAGCGATTGTCTGAGCGCAGCGAGTCGAGCTCGACCCCGTTTTCGGCGAGCACCGCAGGTTGCCTGGAGCGAAGCGGAAGGACCCAGACCATCAGGTCGCCTTTTTCTTTGCTTACTTTCTTTTTTGGCGAGGCAAAAAGAAAGTGAGTTGCCGCCGGGCAACCCCCGGCTTGCTGGCGAACTACAAACCATACGAAGCGCCGAGTAGTCAAGCGACATGGATTCCTGATGAATTCCAGGATGACAGCCTTGAACCCAAGGCTGTCCTAGAGAAACCGCTCCAGCAGCCGCCGCGAAGCCCGGTCCAGCGCTCCCATGTCCTTCACGCTGAAATGCACGCCGTGGCCGGCGGCGATCAGTAATGACTGTCGACTGAGGCGGCGGATGTCTTCTTCGCCCTTGAGCACAAACGTGGTGTCACCCCGGTCAGTCTCCACGACCCAAGTGCTGGGCGTGCCGAAGCTCGACACGCTGTTGATACGCGTTATTTCGGGCACAAAGTCGCGCAATGCCAGCTCTTCCTCAAGCAGGCTGCGCACGTCAGACGGCAGGGCGTCCAGGCGCTCCAGCCAAGCCAGCTCATGGCCTTCGCTGCCAACCAGTGAAATACCATCGTCCGGCGCGGCAATCGGGAAGGCACGCACCGGGAACACGCCGAGGTGTAGCTGGCCCAGGCTGTCAGTCAGCAGCAGGCGGCCGGAAATGTGTCGCTCAAGCCGGAAGGAATTCATGGGGGGTGCCTCAGACATTGCCGCTGTGCTGCGCAGTGTGCGCGACTTGCGAGGTGGCCAGCGCGATGCGGCCCTCCTCGGCATCCTGGTTGACTTCGCTGTCAACCTGACGTGCCTGCGCCTCATACAGCCGCCAGTAAGCGCCCTGTTTGGCCATCAGTTCGTCGTGCGGCCCGACCTCGACCACCTGGCCGCGGTCCATCACCACCAGCCGGTCGGCCTTGCGCAGGGTGGACAGCCGGTGCGCGATCGCAATCGTCGTGCGGCCCTGCACCAGGTTGTCCAGGGCTTTCTGGATCTCTTGCTCGGTCTCGGTGTCCACCGATGAGGTGGCTTCGTCCAGGATCAGGATGCGCGGGTCGATCAGCAGTGCGCGCGCGATCGAGATGCGCTGGCGCTCGCCGCCGGACAGGCCCTGGCCGCGCTCGCCGACCAGCGAGTCATAACCCTGGGGCAAGCGAAGGATGAACTCGTGCGCGTGGGCGGCACGCGCCGCAGCCACGATCTCAGCGCGGCTGGCGCCTGGCTTGCCGTAAGCAATGTTTTCGGCAATTGTGCCGAAGAATAAAAACGGCTCCTGCAGCACCAGGCCGATGTTGCGGCGGTAGTCGGCCACCGTGAAGCGTCGGATGTCGATGCCGTCAACGCTGATGCTGCCGTCGGTCACGTCGTAAAAACGGCAAATCAGGTTGACCAGCGTGCTTTTGCCAGAGCCGCTGTGGCCCACCAGGCCGATCATCTCGCCCGGCTGGATGCTCAGGTTCAGCCCGCGGATCACCGCGCGGTTACCGTAGCGAAAACCGAGACCGCTCATCTCGATGCGGCCCTGCAGCGGCGACATGGGGACCGGACTGGCCGGCTCCGGGACATTGGAGACATGGTCGAGAATGTCGAAAATCCGCTTGGCACCGGACGCCGCCTTTTGCGTCACTGAGACGATGCGGCTCATGGAATCGAGCCGCGTGTAGAAGCGCCCGATGTAGGCCACAAACGCCGTCAGCACACCCACGGTAATCTGCTGCTTCGAGACCAGCCAGATACCAAACGCCCAGACCACCAGCAGGCCGATTTCGGTCAGCAACGACACCGTGGGCGTGAACAGCGACCAGACCTTGTTGAGCCTGTCATTGACATCCAGGTTGTGCCGGTTGGCGTCGCGAAAACGCTGGGCTTCGCGTTTTTCCTGGGCAAAGGCCTTGACCACCCGGATGCCGGGAATGGTGTCGGCCAGCACATTGGTCACTTCCGACCAGACCCGGTCTATTTTTTCAAAACCGGTGCGCAGCCGGTCGCGCACCGTGTGGATCATCCAGGCGATGAAAGGCAGTGGCAGCAGGGTCACCAGCGCCAGCCAGGGGTTGATCGAAAACAGGATGGCTGCGGTCATCAGAATCATCAGCACATCGGTCGCGAAATCCAGCGCGTGCAAGGACAAAAAGACGTTGATGCGGTCGGTTTCCGACCCGATGCGCGCCATCAGGTCGCCGGTGCGTTTGCCTCCGAAGTAGTCCAGCGACAACTCCAGCAAATGATCGAAGGTGGCAGTTCGCAGATCAGCGCCTATGCGCTCGGACACCAGAGCAAGCAAATAGGTACGGGCCCAGTTCAGCGCCCAGCCCACCACCGCCGCCGCCAGCAGTGCGCCCAGGATGACCAATACCTTCCAGGTCGCTATCTGCTGGCCGTTCTGGAACGGAATCAAGATGTCGTCAATCAGCGGGATCGTCAGGTAGGGCGGCACCAAGGTAGCCGCAGTGGAGGCCAGCGTCAACAAGAACCCCGCCAGCAATTGCCATTGATAGGGCCGGGCAAAACGCCACAGGCGCAACAGGACCCAGGTCGATGGCGGGGTGTGCAGCTCGCGTGCGCAGGTGGCGCATTCCTCGCTGTCCGGCGGCAGCACGGTGTTGCACAAGGGGCACAAGGCAGCGTCGTCCCCCGGGCCCGCCGCATCCGGGGCGGCGGCGGTATGCTCAAACAGGCGCATCAGGCGCAAGACCTGCACATTGGCCGCAAGGGTAAAGCGCCAACTGGCCAGCCGACCGCCGTCCCCATGCAGTTCCAGGGTGCCCACGCCGGCATGGTCGAAATGGCGCAGGGACAAGGCCGGGACGGCGCCGGCGGATGTTTTTCCGGGGATCGGCCAACTGGTCCACTGGCCGGTTTCGGGGTCCTGGGCCATCAATCGGCTGTCGGTCAGCGCCAGCAAGCCCTGGGAAAACCGAAGCTGGCGATTCAAGTCAACCAGTACTGTGCATAAGACGTTCTCATGGGCTGCGAGTTGCGCGCGCAGGCTTGACTGCGCGTGGCCGGCCTCGCTGGAGGCATCAACCGGATGAGAATGTTGCATTGTGTTTGTGGAAGCGGTAAAAACCGGCGCCCTGGGAATTTCCGGGACCGAAGCGGCTATTTTCGCCCAAGCCGGCTGGCCCGGCCATGACGTGTTCCGCGCGTTGGGCACAATCCCTGTCTGTATCATCCCAAAACGCCCCTTCCGGGGGCGTATCCGCAAAAGAACGCTGCGCCGGCCCAGCCGGTTGACCACACCCCGAAAAACATGAGCAAAAAGGACGATATCCAGCTTCTGCGCATCAATTACCTGCGCGGCCCCAACATCTGGACTTACCGTCCGGTACTGGAAACCTGGCTGGATCTCGGCCCCCTCGAAGACTTCCCGTCCAACCTGCTTCCGGGCTTCAGCGACCGTCTTGTGGCCCTCATGCCCGCTCTGGTGGAACACCACTGTGGTGTCGGCGAGCGTGGAGGGTTTATCGAGCGCCTTCACGAAGGCACCTGGCTCGGCCATGTGCTCGAACATGTGGTCATCGAGCTGCTCAACCTGGCCGACATGCCGACCGGGTTCGGTCAGACCCGCAGCACGTCGCAGCGCGGCGTCTATCGCATGGTTTTTCGTGCCCGTGACGAGCAGGTGGCCCGCAGCGCGCTGGCCGAAGGCCACCGCCTGTTGATGGCTGTCGTGAACAGCAATGGCGATGGCTCGGCTTATGGCTCGACCGAACTGCGGGGGGCCGTTGAGCGTGTGCGGGCTAAAGTCGACGAGTGTTATCTCGGTCCCAGCACCGCGGCCATCGTCGCTGCGGCTACCGAGCGGCGCATTCCGCATATCCGCCTGAATGAGGGCAACCTCGTGCAGCTCGGTTACGGCGCCGCCCAGCGCCGCATCTGGACCGCAGAAACCGAATTCACCAGCGCGATTGCCGAGGGCATCGCTGGCGACAAGGACTTGACCAAAAGCCTGCTGGCCTCCTGCGGCGTGCCGGTGCCCGAGGGGGAAATTGTGGACAGCGTACAAGCAGCCTGGGAAGCCGCGCAAGTGATTGGCCTGCCGGTTGTGGTCAAGCCGAGCGACGGCAACCACGGGCGCGGCGTCTCGCTGGACCTCAAGACCCAGGCCCAGTTTGAAGACGCTTTTCATCTGGCAGCACGGCATGGCAGCGAGGTAATGGTTGAACGGTTTGTACGCGGCCATGAGCACCGCTTGCTGGTGGTCGGGGGTCGCATGGTCGCTGCGGCGCGTGGCGAAACCGCCTCCATCATCGGGGACGGCCGGGCCAGTGTTGCCGAGCTAGTGGAAAGCCAGCTCAATACCGATCCCCGGCGCGGCGCCAGCGAAGACTTTCCGCTCAACCCGATACGCATCGATACCGACACGGCGATTCAGCTGGACTTGCAGCGCCAGGGACTGACCGCCGACGCGGTGCCAGCGGCGGGACAGGAGGTCATGATCCAGCGCAACGGCAATGTCTCAATTGATTGCACCGACGAGGTCCATCCCGAGGTTGAGCACATCGTCTCGCTGGCGGCGCGGGTTGTCGGCCTGGACATTGCCGGTGTGGACATCGTGGCGCAGGACATTTCGAAACCGCTGCACCTCCAGGGCGGCGCCATTGTCGAAGTCAATGCCGGCCCCGGCCTGCTGATGCACCTCAAGCCGGCCAAGGGCGCGCCGCGCCCGGTCGGGCGGGCCATCTGCGACCATCTGTTTCCCCAAGCAGCGGACGACATGCCGAGCGGGCGCATACCGGTGATTGGCATTGCCGGCTCCCGGGGCACGCAAAACATTGCGCGCATGGTGGCCTGGCTGCTCCAGCTGTCAGGACGCTACACCGGCCTGGCATGTCGCAACGGCCTGTTCCTCGATGGCCGCTGCCTGGATGCGGGCGACTGCACACATTGGCAAGCAGGCCAGCGCTTGCTGATCAACCGCGCGGTCGAAGCAGCGGTGTTCGAAAACACCGCCGACACCATCCTGCGAACCGGCCTGGCCTATGACCGTTGCCAGGTCGGCGTGATCACCGATCTGGATGGCTGGGACCAACTCGCCGAGTTCGATATCCTTGACGAAGAACCGATGTTCAAGGTCATGCGCTCGCAGGTCGATGGGGTGCTGCCCGAGGGCGTTGCCGTGCTCAACGCCGCGCACCCGGCCATTGTGAACATGGCCGATCTGTGCGACGGCGAAGTCATCTTCTATGCCCTTGATCCGGCGCTGGACGCCATCGCCACCCACCTTGACACTGGCGGCCGAGCGGTTTTCCTGCGCCAGGGCCAGGTGGTGCTGGCCACCGGCAATACCGAAATCTTTCTGCCAGGGCTCGACAAGCTCGCTGTCTGGCAAGGTCGTCACGACCCGACCGCCGAAGACAGCCTTCTGGCCGCCATTGCTGCAGCCTGGGCGCTGGGCATTCCCCTCAACCTGATAGGCGCAGGCGTCGAAGCCTTCGAATCCAGCGCTGGACAGCCCGAAAAGACTCTCCCATGAACGTCTCGCGCATTCGTGCCCTGCGCGGCCCCAACCTGTGGAGCCGCCATACTGCCCTCGAAGCAATTGTTACCTGCAACGAAGCCGAGTGCGCCATCGACCGGCTGCCCGGCTTCGAGCCGCGTGTGCGCTCGCTGTTCCCGGCCATAGGCGCGCTGCGTCCCGGTGGGTATGGAGGCCCCGTGTCGCTGGCCCATGTCCTTGAGTCTGCTGCGCTGGCGTTGCAGGCTCAAGCCGGCTGCCCGGTCACTTTCAGCCACACCGCCGTCACACTGGAAGCTGGCGTGTACCAGACCGTGATCGAATACAGCGAAGAAGCCGTTGGCCGCCTCGCGCTGGAGCTGGCCCAGGCGCTGGTGCATGCAGCACTCCACGAAGCCGGGTTTGACGTGGATGCTGCGATTGCGCAGTTGCGCGAGCTTGACGAGGACGAACGTATTGGCCCGAGTACCGGCGCGATTGTGGACGCAGCGGTCGCGCGCGGCATTCCTTACCGGCGCCTGACCAAAGGCAGCCTGGTGCAGTTTGGTTGGGGCTCGCGTCAGCGCCGCATCCAGGCCGCCGAGCTGGACGCCACCAGTGCCGTGTCCGAATCGATTGCCCAGGACAAGGACCTCACAAAGAGGCTGTTGCTGGCCGCTGGCGTGCCGGTGCCCACAGGCCGGCCGGTCACCGATGCTGACGACGCCTGGGCTGCGGCCCTGCAGATCGGGCTGCCGGTCGTGGTCAAGCCGCTGGACGGCAACCAGGGCAAAGGGGTCACGGTCAACATTGACACACGCGGCCATCTCGACATCGCCTTCCGCGCTGCTGCTGAATACGGCGAAGTCATGGTCGAAAAATTCCTGCCTGGCGATGATTTCCGCCTGCTCGTCGTCGGCAACAAGCTGGTGGCCGCTTCACGACGCGAGCCGCCCCAGGTTCTGGGCGATGGACTGCGCACCGTGCGCGAACTGGTCGACATCGTCAACCAGGACCCGCGACGCGGGGAAGGCCACGCGACCTCGCTGACCAAGATCCGTTTTGACGAGATCGCCGTGGGACGGCTGGCGGTGCAGGACCTGACCCCGGAGTCCATTCCTGCGCGCGGGCGTCGCGTGATCCTGCGCAACAACGCGAACCTCAGCACCGGCGGCACCGCCACCGACGTAACCGGCGATGTACACCCGGAGGTCGCCGCGCGTGCAGTGACCGCCGCGCAGATGATTGGGCTGCACATCTGCGGCGTGGATGTGGTCTGCGAAAGCGTTCTTCGCCCGCTGGAGGCTCAAAACGGAGGCGTGGTCGAAGTCAATGCCGCGCCGGGCCTGCGCATGCACCTGTCGCCGTCCTATGGCAAGGGCCGGGCCGTCGGCGGCGCGATGATCAACGAGTTGTTCCCCCAGGGTGACGACGGCCGGGTGCCGGTGGTGGCGGTGACCGGAACCAACGGCAAGACCACGGTGACGCGCCTGATCGCGCATTTACTGACTGCCAGCGGCCAGCGCTGCGGCATGACCAACACCGACGGCGTGTATGTGGATGGCCGCCAAACCGACAGCGGCGACTGCAGCGGACCGAAAAGCGCGCGCAATGTCCTGATGCATCCTGATGTGGACGCCGCAGTGTTTGAAGTGGCGCGCGGCGGCGTGCTGCGCGAAGGCTTGGGCTTTGACCGCTGCCAGGTGGCCGTTGTCACCAACATCGGCAACGGCGACCACCTCGGCCTGAACTACATCACCACTGTCGAAGACCTGGCGGTCCTCAAGCGCGTGATCGTGCAGAACGTGGCGCCAACCGGTTATGCGGTGCTCAATGCCGCCGATCCCATCGTCGCGGCCATGGCCTCCACCTGCCCCGGCGACGTGATCTTCTTTGCCGCCGACCGCCACCACCCGCTGATGGCCACCCATCGAGCTCAGGGCAAACGCACGGTTTATGTGGACGGCAACGCCATCGTCGCGGCCGAGGGCGCCTGGCGGGAGCGCGTCTTGCTCCAGCATGTGCCGCTGACCCGAGGCGGCAGCATTGGCTTTCAGGTCGAGAACGTGATGGCGGCCCTCGCGGCGGCCTGGGCTGTCGGCCTCCAATGGGAACCCGTCAGGAGCGGCTTGGCCAGTTTTGTCAGCGACGCCAGCAACGCACCCGGACGCTTCAACGTCATGGACTACAAAGGTGCCACCGTGATCGCGGACTACGGCCACAACCCCGACGCCATGCGCGCCCTGGTAGCCGCGGTGGACGCCATGCCGGCCGACAAGGGGCAACGCCGCAGCGTCGTGATTTCCGGCGCTGGCGACCGCCGCGACAGCGACATCCGTGAGCAGACCATCATCCTCGGCAAGGCCTTTGACGACGTGCTGCTGTACCAGGACGCGGCGCAGCGCGGCCGGGCCGATGGTGAGGTCATGGCCCTGCTGCGCGAAGGCCTGGCCGGCGCATCCCGCACCACGCGCATCGACGAAATCCGCGGCGAATTTGTCGCCATCGACACCGCTCTCGAGCGCCTGCAACCCGGCGACCTCTGCCTGATTCTGGTTGACCAGGTTCAGGAAGCGCTGGCGCATCTGGCGGAACGGGTCAAGGATGGGCGGCAGCTGGCGGCTGCCTGAACGCAATCGACGCTTTTCAGCATCAGGCTGCTGTTGTTATCCGCCCAGGCTGTAGTTTTAACCCCACTCCCAACCTCCCGCCCTTACATCGCACCGCTAGGCGATGGAGGGGGGCCTCATTTGGCCGCGTGTGCCGCGCTCGCGTGCAAACATGACTGTCTATTGGGATTCCCGTCTGGACCAAGCACTGCAGGTTGCCGCATAGCGCAGCGGAGGGGACGCAGACAGCAGGGTCGCCTTTTTTTTGCTTACTTTTCTTTTTGACGACTCAAAAGAGGGTGAATTGCCGCCGGCAACCCTCGGCTTATTGGCACACCACAGAATGCGGAACCCAAAACCCCCTCAGTCCCTGCTCAAGGGCAAAATCGGCCTCCAGCCCCCGCCAGTCAAGCGCAAGTAGCTACAAATTCAATAGCATCCAGAAGTAGGGGCCGTTCACAGCCCCGGTTAAACTCGACCGATGGCCTGGAACGCGACCCTCTCCCTCGACTACTCCCTGCAGTCCGGCAAGACAGTCGCGCACTACCGCCATGAGGGACCGCTGCGCATCTTGCAGAGCTTGTACCCCGAGGGGGATGCGGTTTGCCACAATGTACTGGTGCATCCACCGGGCGGGCTGGTGGGCGGCGACACGCTGGACGTTGCCGTCACCGCAGCCGCAGGCAGCCACGGCCTGATCACCACCCCCGGCGCCACGCGCTTTTACAAGTCCCTCGGCGAAACCGCTCTGCAGCGCACACGCATCCGGCTGGAAGCTGGCGCACGCGCCGAATGGCTGCCGATGGAGACCCTGTGTTACAGCGGGTGCCTGGCGGAAAACCACTTGACGCTTGAGCTGGCGCCCGGGGCTGAACTCATGGGCTGGGACATCACCGCGCTGGGCTTGCCCACTGCCGGCCAGCCGTTCAGCGAAGGCAGTTTCTGCCAGCACATTGCGCTGCCCGGCATCTGGCTGGAGCGTGCGCGTATCCGCGCGGATGACCTGCTGTTGCTGGACAGCCCGTTGGGACTGGCCGGTCAGCGGTGCATTGCGACCCTGTTCTTTGCCAGCGGCAGCAAACTTGAACGCAAGCGCCGCGAGCTGGCGCTGGACGTGGCGCGTGAGGTGATGGGGGCCCATGCCCTCGTCAACACGGCCGGCGCCACCAGTCCGGATGCCCAGGTGGTGGTGGCGCGCGTGCTGGCGCCACTGGTAGAGCCAGCCATGGGCCTACTCAAGCAGGTCTGGAAAAGCTGGCGCCGACACTTCTGGGGAATGGCGGCACCCAGCCCCCGCATCTGGTCGGCGTAAAGCGCGAGCTTAGTCGCGCAGTTCTGCCGGCACTTTGCCGCCGTTGGCCGCCAGCTTGTTCATGACCTGTTTGTGCAGCCAGATGTTCATGCTGGCGCTGTCGTTCATGTCACCGGAGTAACCCAGTTCTTTGGCCAGTTCCTTGCGTTCGCCCAGGCTGCTGTCCAGGTCGAGCAGCTTCATCAGGTCAACGATGGACGTTTTCCAGTTGAGCTGTTGTGAATTCTTGCTCGCCATGTCGTTAAGCATGGCTGTGACATCCACCTCGGCCATGTGCACGGAAGCCGTGGCTGCAGCACGGGAGGCTGCATCGGATGCTGCCGAAGCCGCAGCCGCGTCTGCTGGAGAGAGAGACCCCCCCGCGCCAGATGGCGGTGGCGTCTGGGCGTGCGCAGAGGGGAAAATTTTCGCAAAGATTTTGCTGAGAATACTCATGGTGGATCCGTTCGTTAGAGTGAAGCCTCATCCTAGGCGCGACCTCTCCCGTCAACAACAGGCAAAAGCGCGCTCCCTTGTCGGGAAATGCCTCATCCTGAGAAGACCAAGTGGCGCGTGGCACCTACGACGACTGGCCCGCGCGTCCTACTTGGCGCTTTCCGAAGCTGCACACAATGGGCATTCTCAGCTTTGCTGCCCTGCAGCCACCTTCTTCCGGAGAGCCCCCAATGAAAACTTCTGTGCTTACCCCCCTCGTGCTGGCCCTGACGCTGGTGTTCTCCGGTTGTTCCAGCACGACTGAAAGCGGCGCCGTAGGCGCCTCCCGCTCCCAACTGCTGCTGGTGTCGTCTGCAGAACTCAATGCCATGGCCGAGCAGGCCTACGCCAAACTCAAGAGCGACGCCAGCGCCAAAGGCGCGCTTAATACCGATGCGGCAATACTGGCACGTGTTCGCGCCATCGCGGCTCGCATCCAGCCGCAGACTGCGGTCTTCCGCGGTGATGCTCCCGGCTGGAAGTGGGAGGTCAACATCATCGAAAGCGACCAGCTCAATGCCTTCTGCATGCCGGGTGGAAAAATCATGTTCTACACAGGCTTGGTGCGCAAACTCAACCTCAACGACGAGGAAATTGCCGTGGTCATGGGCCATGAGATCGCGCACGCCTTGCGCGAACACTCGCGCGAGCAGGTCTCCCAAGCCGCCGCCGCACAGACTGCTATCGGTATCGGCACCCAATTGCTGGGCCTGGGTGGCGGCGCGTCCCAAATCACTGGCGCCGCCTACCAAGCGCTGGTCGCCAGCCGATTCAGCCGTGCCCACGAAACCGAAGCCGACCGTATCGGGCTGGAATTGATGGCGCGTGCGGGTTACAACCCGCAGGCCGGCGTGACTCTCTGGCAAAAGATGGGCAGCGCCACCGGCAGTGGCGGCGGCACACCTGACTTCCTGAGCACCCACCCGAGCGACAGCAGCCGGGTGCAGCAGATCCAGTCCCTGCTGCCCACGGTGATGCCCCTGTACCAGGCGGCCCGTCGCTGATTTGCATTTTTGAGGGCGGACCGGCTCCGCCACGCCGCCCGGGTGGTTACCATCTGGGCCGGCGCAAGATCCGCGCTCTAAAAATGCAATTCTGAGGGAAACCATGCATGCGGCCATGACCACGACCGAGATTTACCTGATCGCGATGGCGATCATTTTTACCGCTCCCTACCTGATCTGGCGGGTCTTCAAGACCGACTATTACGCACCGCTGGTCGTTGTTCAAATCATCGCCGGCATCCTGCTGGGCCCGGGCATCCTCGGCAAGCTTTACCCCGACTACTACGCCTTCGTGTTTAGCGCCCCCGTGGTGCAGTCGCTCAACGGCATAGCTTGGTGGGCCGTCATGGTGTTTGTCTGGATCGCCGGCATTGAGCTGGACCTGAACAAGGCCTGGGCGCACCGCCGCGAGAGCACGATCACGGCCGGCCTGGCGCTGGGTATGCCGCTGCTGTTTGGTTGCGCGGCTGCGGCCGGCATGCTGATGTACGACGGCTGGGTGGGCCCACAAGGCATGCGCTGGCAATTTGTCATGGGCGTTGGCATGGCCTGCGCCGTAACCGCCCTGCCCATCCTGATACTGCTCATGGAAAAGCTCACCATCCTGCGCCAGCCCATCGGCCAGCGCATCCTGCGTTACGCCAGCCTGGACGACATCGCCATCTGGGGCGTGCTGGCCCTGATCCTGATGGACTGGGAGCGCGTGGGCAGGCAAGCCGGTTTTCTGGCGGCTTTTGCCGTGCTCAGTTACCTGTTTCGCAAACTGATGGTGTGGATGCCGGAGCGCGACCGCTGGTACGCGGGCCTGGTCTGGCTGATTGTCTGTGCCTTCGGCGCAGACTGGGCCGGACTTCATTACATGGTCGGCGCCTTCCTGGCCGGCGCAGTCATGGACAGCGACTGGTTCAACCAGGAACACATGGACATGTTGCGCCAGCATGTGCTGCTGGTGATGATGCCGGTGTTCTTCCTGAGCACCGGGCTGCGCACCAACTGGTCGGTGGGCGGTGAGGCGGTATTTATCGCGGCTGCCGTGCTGCTGGTCGCTTCGGTGGTCGGCAAGCTGATCGGTGTGCACATTGCCGGCAAGATCCTAAAATGGGCGCCCGGTGAGAGTTCCATCATCGGCTGGCTGCTGCAGACCAAGGCGCTGATCATGATCATTTTTGCCAACATCCTGCTGGACAAGCAGATCATCACCAACGAGACGTTCACTGCCCTGCTGCTGATGGCGATTGCCAGCACCATGCTGACGGTGCCGGTGGTTGCGCCCAAACTTCAGCGCATGAAGGAAATCATCTTTAGGTCGAAATAGGCCGTCGGCAGCTAAAGACTTGCAATTCAGGCAAGTGATGGATAGCGCACCATGGTCAGAGCTTTTTTCTTCACCAGCAGAGCTGCGGTCCGGCTTTGCCGGCCGCAAGACGCAGCGCCTCCTGAGAGGCAGAGAGCTACACGCAGTGAGCGAACGTGGGGGCTGCTAGATTGCCACCAGCTGCCGCACGGCGTTGGCCTGCATGTCCTTGCCCTGGCCGCGGGCGATGAACTCGCCGCGCTCCATCACTAGGTAGTCGTCGGCCAGTTCTTCAGCAAAATCGTAGTACTGCTCGACCAGCAAAATGGCCATGTCACCGCGGTCGGCCAGCATGCGAATGACCCGGCCAATGTCCTTGATGATGCTGGGCTGGATGCCTTCGGTGGGCTCGTCCAGGATCAGCAATTTGGGCTTGGCTGCCAGCGCGCGTGCAATCGCCAGCTGCTGCTGCTGCCCGCCCGACAAATCGCCACCGCGCCGGTTCAGCATCTGCTTGAGTACCGGAAACAACTCGTACAGTTCCGCAGGAATCGGAGTGCTGGCACTTTTATAGGCCAGGCCCATGCGCAGATTCTCTTCAACCGTCAGCCGCGCAAAAATCTCGCGGCCTTGTGGCACAAAACCGATGCCGGCGCGAGCGCGCTCGTAAGGGGTAGCGCTTTGGATAGCCTTGCCGTCGAACTCGATGGATCCGGTCTTGATTGGCACCAGACCCATCAGCGACTTGAGCAGCGTGGTCTTGCCAACGCCGTTGCGACCCAGCAGCACCGTCACCTTGCCGAGATGTGATTCCATGCTCACATCGCGCAAGATGTGGGAACCGCCGTAGTACTGGTTGATGTTTTTGACAGTCAGCATTTCGATATTTCCGTCAGATCGGTGGCCGACGCGGCAAGCCGGGTCTCGCCCCGGCGGGCGAGGCACTTTTCTTTGCGTCGCCAAAGAAAAGTACCCAAAAGAAAGGCGACCCGATGGTCCGGGTCCCCTGCGCTGCGCTTCGAGGCAACCTGCGGTGCTCGCCGAAATCGGGGTCGAGCTCGAACTCGCCTTCGGCTCAGACAATCGCTCGCCCTGATCCGTTTTCGGCTGCGCTCCTCGGCCCGGCCCGACGGGTGGAGGAAACCAATGCGGATGCGGGGAGGCGAGGAAGCGCTT
>NZ_JACDDD010000121.1 GCF_013817205.1 Polaromonas sp. | reverse complement strand
GCCCTATCGGATATATACCTCCGGCAGAAGCTGAGGCAAACTACTACCGGCAACTCGCCAGTCAAGCCTCCACGGTGGAGGCATGACTTAAACCAAACAGCCTCCATGAAACCCGGGGCGATTCAGTGTACACCAGAGGCCCGCGAGTACGCGGGAAAGGTCAAAGCATGCGAGTTCCGTCTAGGGAATTCAGGGAGACATTTAAGGTGACAGAGTCGATGTCACCGAACACATCATCCCGGGGAGTCGCATACGGTGACCCCTCAATCAAACGTCAGGCCCAACAGCCGCCTGTCAGTGCACAATCCCGTCGCCATGCCCATCTTCATTAGCTACTCCCACAAAGACAAGAAGTTCGTCGATAAATTGGCGATGCAACTTGTCCATCGGAACGTCAATGTGTGGCTTGATCGTTGGGAGCTCGCAGTGGGCGACTCAATCGTTAATCGTGTTCAAGAAGCTGTGGACGGCTCTAGTGCATTGCTAGTCATCCTTTCGAAAGCATCGACCGGATCAGAATGGTGCAGGAAAGAACTCTCTGCGGGACTGCTCCGCGAGTTGGAAGAAAAACGCGTCGTTGTGATGCCCGTGATGCTGGAGGACTGCGATGTTCCCGTTTTCGCTCGCGGCAAGATGTTTGCCGACTTTCGTATGAACTTTGATGATGGACTGCGAAGCGTCGTCGAAGGAATCTCTAAGGTTACAAACTCATCGATGGCTAGAGCAAGGGAGCCAGAATTCAACACGGATTGGTCTATGGAATGGGGCGTTCGATCCGGGGATTTGTCGATGGTGATAACCTATCTTCAGCTTCCTTCCAACTATCCTTACTCGTGCCTCACAACGTAGACAACGAATACCAGGAAAAAGATCGCGTTGACGTATCTCCGGCGTAGCCGCGAGCCTCGTGAATGTGTAAGGCGTTGCGCCAATCGCCAAAAACCCCAGGCTGCTAGTCACACAATCCAATTGCTTCAGTTCAAACCAACAAGGAATCCATCATGAGCAATTTTTCTGGCAAAGCCCCTACCTTCGTCGTGTGGGTGATTTCTCTGGTCCTGTTTATTGTTGCCTTGCTCGCGCAGTTTGGCGTGGTCCGCCTCGGCGCCCCCATCGGAACTTGGTCGTGGATCATCGGCTTCGGTCTGCTGCTGATTGCGTGCCGAGTTAAAGGGCTGTAGGCCTCTGCCGCGGGACTCCGTGGGTGGCAGGCGGCACCGAGCTCGCAGCATCAGTAAGTCTTGTGCGGTAAAAACTTGCCCGATAACATCCAATGAGAAGCTCACCCCTTGGGAATCACTCATGCCGTGTTGCTGCGGTGACTCGGCGTGGGGCGGGCTCTACAAACACCGGCTCAACCGGCCTGCGATAAACCTTTGACAGGAAGTCGCAGCGGATTTCTCGGTGGCATGTTCAGACGTCAAATGGGGAGTGCTACCCATTGAGGAAGCACTCCTTGGTGCCGAAGCACCAAATTCGGCGGGGCGCCAACCAGTGCCCCGCGGTGCTGGATCAGGCTGACGCGGAAATCTCGCCCAGCGACTGGCCGACGTCTTCTTCGTCCTGGCCCTTGACTGCGATGTCGCCGATGGAAATGATGCCGATCAGGCGCTCTTCGCTATCCAGCACCGGCAGGCGGCGGATCTGGCTGGACGCCATGTCGGCGAGCACGGTGTCAAGATCGTCGCTTTCGCGTGCGGTACGGACATCGGGGCTCATGACCTTGGACAGCGACGTGTCGCCGCCCAGTCCCTGCGCCATGGCGCGTACCACGAGGTCGCGGTCGGTCACCACACCCAGTAGCTTGTCGCCCTCACAGACGGGGATCACACCCACGTTGAGTTCGGCCATCGCCTGTGCGGCGGAAGCCACAGTGTCAGTGGGGGAAAGGCTACGCACGTCGCGGGTCATCACGTCGGATACGGTGGTCATGAAATTCTCCTTGGATTGTGTTGGATACAGCCGGCGGCGCCGTCTGCCAGTAGCATGGGGCGTGTGCGCTACGTTGGTAATCAGCGGCTACTCAAGCCGCCGTAGGACAGTGCCGCGAGGTGTGACGCTGTTTGGGGCCCGCCGGCCCTGTCGGCTGCCAATCGCAAACCCCCGAGGCTGGCGCACAAATCCCTGTAAAGTGCCATGCATGCTTACGAGTTCCCTTCCGCAGGCGCTGCGGCTGTTCTGCCTGGTCGGTGCCGTGCTGGCGCTGGCCGCCTGCAGCCCGACCTTCAATTGGCGCGAAGTCCGGCCGGACAACACGGCGCTGAGCCTGCTGCTGCCCTGTAAACCTGACAAGGCCGAAAAATCCGTTCCGCTCGGCGGCCTGCCGGTGCAGCTATTGATGCTGGGCTGCGATGCCGGTGACGCCACTTTTGCGGTGGCCGTGGCTGACATCGGCGATGTGTCAAAAGCCGAAGCCGTGCTGGCCCAGTGGCAGGCCCTGACCCTGGCCAACATGAAAGCCGGGCCGGTGGGCACGGGCGCGGGCGCCACGCAGGTTTCGACCTTCCGCCCGACCGGCATGGCCAGCGGCGCGCCGGCGAGTCTTGTCCGGTCCAGCGGGCAGCGCGCCGACGGGCGTGCTGTGGCCGGACAGGCGGCTTATTTCTCGCGCGGTTCGCAGCTGTTCCAGGTGGTGCTTTATGCCGGTGTGATCAACGCCGACGTTGCCGAGACCTATTTCTCCAGTCTCCAGTTCGAGCCAGGGCCATGACGGCAGCCCAGACCGACACCTCCAGCTACCTGAACAAGAGAACCGCTGCCATTGTTTTCCTGGCGTTTGCGGCGGCCTACTTCTGCTCGGCCCTGGTACGGGCCATCACCGCCACCTTATCGCCGGTGCTGACGCAGGAGTTTTCATTGCAGGCACGCGACCTGGGTTTGCTGGCCGGTGGTTATTTCCTTGGCTTTGCAGCCATGCAGTTGCCGCTGGGCGCCTGGCTGGACCGCCATGGCCCGAAACGCGTGATCCTGTGGTTTCTGGGCCTCTCGGTGGCAGGCAGTCTGGCGTTTTCCATGGCCACCAGTTTCAGCGGGTTGCTGACGGCGCGCGTGGTGATTGGCATGGGCGTCAGCGCCTGCCTGATGGCGCCCCTGACCGGCTACCGGCGGTGGCTGGAGCCGGCCGCACAACTGCGCGCCAACTCATGGATGCTGATGACGGCATCACTGGGCATGCTGGCGTCCACCTTGCCGGTGCAATGGCTGATGCCGCTGACGGGCTGGCGCGCTCTGTTCTGGATTCTGGCCGGGCTGATTGTTTTTTCCATGCTCTGCATTGCGTGGGTCGTCCCGACTTGGCAGGCAAATAGCTCGGTGAGTGGGCTGGCAGCGGCGACAGCCGGGAGCGGGCGGCCTCAGGGCCGCTACGCCGACGTTCTGCGCAACCGCTATTTCCAGAAGCTGACGCCGCTGGCCTTTTTCAATTACGGCGGGCTGGTCGCAGTGCAGACGCTGTGGGCCGGGCCGTGGATGGTGCGGGTGGCGGGGTACACCCCGACGGAGTCGGCGACCGGCCTGTTTTATATCAACGCCCTCATGCTGGTGACTTTCTGGACTTGGGGCATGGTCACTCCCTGGCTGGTCCGCAACGGTTGGCCTGCCACGCGACTGGTGGCCTGGGGCGTGCCACTGAGCATTGCGGTGCTGGCCTTCAATATATGGGCGGGTTCGGCGACAGGTTGGTTGGGCTGGGCGCTGTTTTGCATGAGCTGCAGCGCCATGGGCCTGGCCCAGCCGGCCGTCGGCATGGCCTTTCATGCCTCGCTGGCCGGGCGCGCGCTGTCGGCCTACAACCTGGTGATTTTTTCGGGTGTGTTCGTGGTGCAGTGGGGCATCGGCCTGTTGATCGACTCTTTCAGGGCCTTGGGCTGGTCCGAAGTGGCAAGCTTTCAAGGCGCGATGACTGTGTTTTTGTGTTGCTGTATCGCCTCATATGGCTATTTTCTCAGCGTCAGCGCTGATAATTCCCGGCAATGAACGGCATTCTCATCATCGCCCACGCCCCTTTGGCCTCGGCCCTGCGGCTGTGCGTGCTGCATGTCTTTTCGGACAACCCGGCTGGTGTGGTGGCGCTGGACGTTCAGCCCAACATGCCGCCCGAGGAAACCCTGGCGCAGGCCCGTGTCGTGTTCAGGCAGCTCGGCACCTCGCATGTGCTGGTGCTGGCCGACGTGTTCGGTGCAACGCCTTGCAACGTGGCGCAAAAGCTGGTGGACGGGGTGCGCTCCAAGCTGATCACCGGCGTCAATTTGCCGATGCTGCTGCGCACGGTGTCTTACCGACACGAGGCGCTGGATGCGCTGGTGGCGCGCGCGGTGATGGGGGGAACACAGGGTGTGATGCAGGTGGCGATTACTGCACCACAGAACCAGGCTCGCAGAAATCATGATAAAGAACAGCACGACCATCAGCAATAAACTCGGCCTGCATGCCCGCGCTTCGGCTAAGCTCACCAAAACTGCCGGCAGTTTTGCCTGCGAAGTCTGGATGAGCAAGGGCGAACGCCGCGTCAACGCCAAAAGCATCATGGGTGTGATGATGCTGGCCGCCGGTATCGGCAGCATGGTCGAGGTCGAAACCGATGGCGCCGACGAGCAGCAGGCCATGGATGCGATTCTTGCGCTGATTCATGACAAATTCGGCGAAGGGGAATGAATGGCGCCCCACGGTTGCTCACTGCGTGTAGCGCCCTGCCCCCCGAGGGGGCCGCTGCGCCTGAGGGCTGGCAAAGCCAGACCCGCGGCCCCGGCTGGTCTTGGTCGGCTCGCTTCGCATCGCGACTCAGTTTCTGGGAGTTTGCGTGACTTTTAGTGTTCATGGTCTGGCGGTCTCGCGCGGCATTGCCATCGGGCGTGCGGTGCTGGTGGCTTCCAGCCGGGCCGATGTGGCGCATTACTTCATCGACGCCACCAAAACCGCTGAAGAGATCCAGCGCCTGCGCGTGGCGCGCGACGCCGTGTCCGAAGAGATCACGCGGGTGCAGCGCGACCTGCCCAAGGACGCGCCGCATGAGTTGTCGGCGCTGCTCGATGTGCACCTGATGCTGCTGCAGGACGAGCAGCTCATCAGCGGCGTCAAGCACTGGATCAACGACAGGCTCTACAACGCCGAATGGGCGCTGACCACGCAGTACGAAATCATCGCCCGCCAGTTCGACGACATGGAAGATGAGTACCTGCGCGAGCGCAAGGCCGACCTCGAGCAGGTGGTCGAGCGCATGCTGGGTTTCATGAAAGGCGTGGCTTCGCCGGTGCTGCCCACGCCGTCCACAGGCGGCCGGGCGCCGCGCCAGCAGGACCTGCTGCTTGACGACACCATGGACGTGCCACTGGTGCTGGTGGCGCACGACATCTCGCCGGCCGACATGCTGCAGTTCAAGCAAAGCCTGTTTGTCGGTTTTGCCACCGATGTCGGGGGCCGCACCTCGCACACCGCCATCGTGGCGCGCAGTCTGGACATCCCGGCGGTGGTCGGTGCGCGCAGCGCCAGCCAGCTGATCGAGCAGGACGACTGGGTCATCATCGACGGCGACGCCGGTGTGCTGATTGTGGATCCTTCGCCCATCATCCTGGCCGAATACGGTTTCAAACAGCGCCAGGGTGAACTCGAGCGCCAGCGCCTGAACCGGCTGCTCAACACCCCGGCGCTGACGCTGGACGGCCAGAAAGTCGAGCTGCTGGCCAACATCGAGATGCCCGATGACACGGCCGGCGCCGTCAGCGTGGGTGCGCAGGGTGTGGGGCTGTTCCGCAGCGAATTTTTGTTCATGGGCCGCAGCAAATTGCCCGACGAGCAGGAGCAATACTTGGCGTACCGCAAGGCGGTGGAGGGCATGAAGGGCCTGCCGGTGACGATCCGCACAGTGGACATCGGCTCAGACAAGCCGTTGGACAAGCTGGCCGGCCGCACCCAGGACGGCCAGCTCAATCCGGCGCTGGGCCTGCGGGCGATCCGCTGGAGTCTGGCCGACCCGCCGATGTTTTTGACCCAGCTTCGCGCCATCCTGCGCGCCGCCGCGCACGGACCGGTGCATCTGCTGGTCCCCATGCTTGCACACGGCAGCGAGATCCGCCACACGCTGTCGCTGCTGGACTTTGCACGCGCCGAGCTCGACAACAAGGGTATTGCCTATGGGCCGGTCAAGCTGGGCGCGATGATCGAGATTCCGGCCGCCGCGCTGACACTCAAGCTGTTTCTGAAGTATTTCGACTTCCTGTCGATAGGCACCAACGACCTGATCCAGTACACGCTGGCGATCGACCGTGCCGACGAAGCTGTCGCCCACCTGTACGACCCCTGCCACCCCGCAGTGCTGCGCCTGATTGCCGACACGATTGCCGAGTGCAATGCACAGGGCAAGGGCGTCAGCGTCTGCGGCGAGATGGCCGGTGACACCAGCATGACGCGGCTGCTGCTGGGCATGGGCCTGCGCAGCTTTTCCATGCACCCCTCGCAGATCCTGGCCGTGAAGCAGCAAGTCCTGCGCGCCGACACCGGCAAGCTGCAGCGCTGGGCCCAGGAAGTCCTGGCCAGCGACGAGCCTGCGGCGATGCTGTAGTGCCTCTCTTGCTATAAAAATAGTAGCTGCAAACGCTTTCTGGACGAGGGCCAGAGCCCGATTTTGTTCATAACCCCGGCGCTGATCATCACGGCGGCAGGATCACGGTAAGCGTGCGGTGATCCCGTCTTGACGACGGCCGTACGAGTCAGGTAGTGACGGGCGCTGACTGCCAGCGATGCGGCAGCAGTTCATCGACACGGCTGGCCGGCTGCGTGGGCAGCCGCTCGAGGA
>NZ_JACDDD010000042.1 GCF_013817205.1 Polaromonas sp. | reverse complement strand
GCCTACCGCCGCATCCACGCCATCAAGGGCGATGCATCGTCCCTGGGCCTGGAAATCCTCGCCTCCTTGGCCCACCAGTTTGAAAACGAATTGCAAAAACTCAAGGACAGCGGCGCCGCCACGGGCGACGCCCTGCTCGCCCTGCCGCTGCCGCTGGAAGACCTGCTGTCCAAAGTGGCTGCGTTCAAGGCCATGAGCCTGAAAAGAGGAAACGATTCCGCTCAGGTCATGGTCGAGGCCATACCCCAGACTTTGCACACCACACTGACGCAGCTGGCCGAGGAAGTCGGCAGCGCCTGCGGCAAACGTGTCAGCGCCAGCGTGCAGCTGGACGAAGCGACGAACCTGCCCGCCGACAAGCTGGACCTGTTGCGCGAGCTGGCCATCCAGCTGGTTCGCAATGCCGTGGTGCACGGGGTGGAGGCACCTTCAGCCAGGGCAGCGGCCGGAAAAGCGCCAGAAGGCCAGGTGGCAGTCAAACTCACCCGCGAAGACAGTGGTCAGTGGGAGCTGAGTGTGCGCGACGACGGTGCCGGCCTCAATGCGGCCAAGGTCCGCAGCCGACTGCTGGAATTGCACTGGTACACCGCCGAACAACTGCAAAGCTTCAGCGACAAACAAATCGTGGCGCACATCTTCAAACCGGGTTTTTCCACGGCCGCCGGCACCACCGCCCACGCGGGTCGCGGTGTCGGCCTGGACCTGGTGCAGGCCAATGTGCAAAAGCTTGGCGCACGCCTGTTGCTGGCCAGCACGCCTGGCAAACACACCGAGTTCCGGATCATTTTTTCATAAGCCCCTGCGCTGCGCGTCATGACTCTCACGCTCCTTCCTTCCTTCCTCACACGGAGACCTTCATGCGCCTGATGATTGTTGACGACTCCAACATGATCCGCACCCGCATCTCGCGTGTGGTGCAAAGCGGCGGGCTCAAGGGCGTCGTGCTCGCCGGCCTGGCCAAAAATGGCCGCGAGGCGCTACGCGTGGCGAGGGCCACCCGACCCGAAGTGGTCACCATGGACCTGACCATGCCCGAGATGGACGGGATTGAATGCATCACGGAGCTGCTGCGGATTGACCCGAAGATCAACATCCTGGTAGTCAGCGCCCTGAGCGACAAGTCCACCGCCATCCAGGCGCTCAAGCTGGGCGCCCGCGGCTTCGTGGCCAAGCCTTTTACCGACGAAGAGCTGCAGATGGCGCTGCTCGACGTATCCGACGCGCGCGAGGAGTAGCCATGGCCACACTCAATGAAACCGATCTGAAGCTGTTTGTGGACTCGATCAGGCACTACCTGAAGGTCACCACACGGCAGGAACCCGTGATCACCTCGGCCTTTCTGGGCACCGGCGACATCGAGGGCTTTGAATTCAACGGCATCGTCACCTTTGCCGGCAGCCACAACGGCCATGTCGTTGTTTCGATGCCAGGCAAGCTGGTGCGCGAGATCCTGCTGTTGCAGCACGAAACCAATTTGACCGACAGCAACCTGCTGGACGCAGTGGGCGAAATTGCGAACACACTGGCAGGCAACGCGCGCAAGGCCCTGGGGGCAGATCTACAGATCTCGGTGCCGATCAAACTCCAGGGCGCACAAGGCATCAAGGCCAGGGTGCGCACGCATCCTTATGTGATCACCCTGCGCTGGAGTCACTATGCGGCCATGGTGTGTGTGGACATGGAGCGCAGGCATTGAAGCAAATAAATGCCCGCAAATTGTGCGGCGCACCAAAAAAACCGCCTTTACGCGCGAAATTGCGCCGCAAGGGTGCACTTTCCACCGCCCCAAGGTGGCACGTTTCTCGCACTGATTCTGTGAATGCCAATTTTTCACAGAAAGAGCTTGCACCATGGCGGGGTTCCGTAATTTTCTAAACGCTGGTCACGCGCCCACGCTGGGCGCGGCCTTTTTCTACTTCGCATTTTCCTGCTGCATCTGGGTGATGAATGGGGCGATGGCCCCCTTCATCTCCGAGACCTACAACCTGTCACCGACCCAAAAAGGTGTGATGCTGTCGGTGCCCATTTTTGCCGGTGCCCTTATGCGTTTTCCGCTGGGGGTACTGGCCCAGTACATCGGCCGCAAAAACGCCACCTTGGTCGAAATGGGCCTGATCATGGTGGCCCTGCTGTTCGGCTACTTTTTTGTTGATTCCTACAGCAGCCTGCTGGCCATGGGTGTGCTGCTGGGCATCGCCGGCGCCAGTTTTGGCGTGGCCCTCAGCCTGGGCTCGGGCTCGTTTCCGGCCCGCTACAAAGGCCTGGCCATGGGCCTGGTGGGCGCCGGCAATGTCGGCACGGCGGTATCGGTGCTGGTCGCGCCGGCCCTGGCGCAGCGTTTTGGCTGGCAGTCGGTGTACGGCATCGCCGCAATCGCCATGCTGCTGCCGCTAATCGCCATGATCCTCTTCGCCAAGGAACCGGATGACGTGGACAGCCACGCCACGCTGCGCGAGCATGTGGCCTGCCTGTTCGAAAAAGACGGCTGGGCTTTCAGCCTGATTTATGCGGTGACTTTCGGCGGCTTCATCGGCCTGGCGACCTTTCTGCCTTCCTACTACTACGACCAGTTCGGTGTCAGCAAGGTGGAAGCCGGCCAGTTGTCGATGCTCGCCGCCTTTATGGGTGCCGCCCTGCGTATTTTTGGCGGCTGGATCTCTGACCGCTGGGGCGGCGTCAACACACTGAGCGTGGTGCTGCTGACCATCGCCGTCACACTGGTGCTGTGCGGCCTGGCCGGCAGTTCTCTGGTGGGCACCACCTTGCTGGTGATGCTGTGTTTTGCGGCGCTGGGCGCGGGCAATGGCGCATTGTTCCAGCTGGTGCCGCTGCGCTGGCCCCTGGCCACAGCCGTGGCCGGCTCCATGATCGGCGAGATAGGCGCACTGGGCGGCGGCCTGGTGCCCAATGCCATGGGGCTATCCAAACAATATGCCGGGACGTACATGTGGGGCTTTTTCTTCTTTGCAGCACTGTCACTCGGCATGCTGGTGATGCTCAGAGTGATGCAGATCCGCTGGACCCGTACCTGGGCTGAAAAGGGAGGCCGCGCACGCAGTGCGTGATCGGCGTAGCCGATAAGGCGCTGGCAGCGCCTGGCCTCCCTTTCAGTGCAGGCTAACTTTTCGCAGAAAAGTTAAGCGTAGCGAGCCGAAACTAAAAGGGCAATTCTGCGCGCAGCGCTCACTGAGCCCAGCGAAGAAAGTGCATTGCACTTTGCCCATCTTTTCTGCGGAGCAAAAAGGGCGGGAGGGCGCGCAGCGCTTGGCCACAAAGCATGTCCGCATCTTCAGTATGTGATATTTTAGCCATCCAGCCCTTGTCCAACGGGCGGTAGCAGCTATGAATTTCATAGCAAACACCCGTAACTTGCACTTCTGGCCCCCATGGACTCGCCGTCTCCTCGGGGTCACGACCTGCGGACCACTGGCGCTGTTAAGCTTCACGCCTGTCGCCGCTCCAAGGAAAATAATGGCTTTGATCGCTGTGATCGATGATGACGAAACGATCCGGGAACTGATCTCGGCGGCCTTGCGCTTTGAAGGCTATGAGGTGGTGGAGGCCGAGGACGGCGCTGCCGGGCTTCAGGTGGTGCATGACCATCGGCCCGACCTGGTGATCAGCGACGTCAACATGCCTCGGCTCGACGGCTTTGCCATGCTGCAGGCAGTGCGTGCCGACCCGGCCATCCAGGCCACGCCGGTCATTTTGCTGACCTCGCTGCAGGAGCGCGAAAACGTCCGCGCCGGAATGACCGGCGGCGCCGACGATTACCTGACCAAGCCCATCGATTTTGACGAGCTCCGCGAGGCCGTGGCCGCCCAGCTCAACAAACAGCTGATGCGTCAGTCCGCACAGGCCCGGACTATAGGAAGGGCCATTTCGACCGCCCTGGACACCCAGAAAAAGCAGCTCAGTCGGCTCTACGAGGAAAAACTCCTGGCGGAACTGGGCGAAAAATGGCCAACGGCCGACTCGATGGCGGAGGACAGGAAGTTTGCCAACGCCACGGTGCTGTTTGTCGACGTCGTCAACTTCCCGGCACTCGCGGAAAAGCTCACCAGTTCGGAGCTCAGCGAGGTGGTGCGCCAGTTCTACAACAATGCCGGCGACACGGTTTATCTCTTCGGCGCCTACCACATGCAGTTTGTCGGCGAAGGCCTGCTGGCGGTGTTTGTTGACAGTACAGACACCGACACCGTCAACAGTGGTTTGCGTGCCGCCAAGGCCGCCCTGGGCCTGATCGATTCAGCACACCGGGTTCAGGGCTACCTGCTCAGTCATTTTCCCGGCCGCTCCCTCCCGCGCTTTGTTGTAGGCGTAGGACTGAACAGCGGCGCAGTCACTCTGGCCAAGCTGGAGGACCCGCTGCGCGGGAAATCCCAGATCCTGCCGGTAGGCGACGCTGTGAGTACCTGCTTGCTGTTGCAAAAACAGGCGCAGCAGGCTGACTGGAAAATTGCTGCCAGTGCCAGCCTGCTGCGCGAGGTAACGGGCTTGGTGAAAACTGGCCGGCGCAAACGGTTTTCTGTGCCGGGCCGCAGCAGCGCGATCGATGCTACCGAACTGCTGGGTCTGGTGCATTAGGAGTTTGTCGGGCTTGGGAATCGTCAGCTGCAAATCGACCGCAGCGGTCCTCACTGGCGCCAATTTTCGCTTTCGACGCCCCAAGTCCGACAGGCTCCTGGCGCTACTAAATCAATAGCTGTTGGCGCCCGTACAGCAAGGGCTACAGCCAGATATCGCCCCCAAATCGGTGGCCGTTCGCCACTAACGCGGCAAGAACAGCAGCCAGTACACCAACAAGACGTTGAATAAAACGGACAGGGCCAGCGCCAACTTCCATAGAACCACCGGGTCGCGCTGGATCAGTGGCGTTGCCGGCAGGGCCGTCAAGGTTCGCGAGGCGCCGCGTTCAATGGCCAGCAACAACTCTTCCGCCGTTTCGAAACGCTGGCGCTTGTCGCGTGCCACGGCCTTGAGCACCACGTGGTCCAGCCAGATCGGCACCTCGGGGTTGTGGCGGCTGGGCGGCGTCGGGTCGCGGTAATAACGCCCGGCCTGGTAGGGCAGCACCTCGCCATAGGGCAGCTTGCCAGTCAGCAGTTGGTAAACGGTGACGCCCAGCGCAAACAGGTCGCTCTGCGCATCGGGCAATTCTTCGGGGCCATCCTTGCCCGCCGCCGCGGCCCGGCTGCTGAAGCCCCATTGCTCGGGATTGATGTAGCTGGGCGTGCCCGCATGCAGCTTGCGCATGGCCTCGGGCTCGCGCCCGGTCAAGGCCACGCCCAGGTCCAGCACGCGCAGCACGCCGTCCTCACCTTGGTGCAGGTTGGCAGGTTTGATGTCGCGGTGGACGACATGCTGCCGGTGCAGCAGGCCCAGCGCCGTGGCGGCCTGGGTGGCCAGAGCCAGCACCTGCGGCAGATTGAAGCGGTGCTTGCGGTCCAGCATCTGTTGTAGGGTTTCACCGGCATGCCAGTCGTACAGAAGGTAAAACGCGCCAGGCTCGCCACCGCCGGGCAGACGGTCGTGAATATGCACCAGGTGGCCAGCCACACGCGAGGAGCGCATGCGCCGGGCGAGCCAGGCCTCGTGCGCCAGCATGGCGCGCTCCTGCGGGTCATGGGCCCGCGCCGGGTGCAGTGTCTTCAGGGCGTACAGCTTGCCGCTGGTGGGCCGTGTTTCGGGGTCTGCATCCGCCGGGGGGCGACTCCACCTGACCTGGTACAAAACGTTGATGCCGTTGTCAGCCACCGGCGCGGTCACGATCAGGCCGTCCAGGCTGTCCCCGACCCTGAGCCTGCCGGGCACTGGCAGAGCCAGCGCACGCCGGTTTTCGTCGTCCAGCGTGGCGTCCAGCAAACCAAGCACTCGCACCACCAAAGCGGTGGCGTTGTCCGGCGTGCCTGCCGCAATCGCGGCATCCACCATCTGACGGCAGATGCGTTGCGCCCGGCCTTCGGAGGCTGAGGACGCGTCGGCACTGGCCAGGACCTGCAGCTTTTTGTCCGTCATCACGTTGTGCACGCCGTCGGACAGCAGCACAAACACATCCCCCACCTGCAGGTCGCCCTGGGTGTAGTCCATGACCAGGCGGTCTTCCGCACCGACGCAGCGCAGGAGCTGGTGCCGCAGGTCCGGGTGATCCATCACGTGGTCAGTGGTGAGCTGCGTCATGCGGCCTTCGCGCAGCAGGTAGGCGCGGGTGTCGCCCACATGCGCCAGCGCGTAAGACTGGCCACGCAGCACCAGCGCGGTCAGCGTGGTCAGCCCGAGGGCCGGGTGCCGGCGCCGGTTCAGCCCGGCCAGCCAGGCGTTTTGCGCACTGATGATGCGGTCCAGCGCCACCGTGGTGTCCCAGGTTTCGGGCGTACCGTAATAGTCGCGCACCAGGCTGGTGACCGTGGTTTGTGCGGCCTCCTTGCCCATGCCGCCGGTGCTGACGCCGTCGGCAATCGCCACGATGGAACCCATGCCCTCCTGGCCCGGTTCAGGCAACATGGCTGCGCAAAAGTCCTCGTTGACCTCCTTGCGGCCGGCGAGGCTTGCGAAACCGATGTCTATGTCAAATGCCATGCACCAAACCAAGCAAGTTTTGCGCCCAAATTTGGTGCACTGCAGCAAAACAGGTGACGGGCGAGCATGCCATCAACCCACCAGCATCTGCATGCTGTGCCCGTAATGAAGCGACAGCTTGTCGAAGGCATCCAGCAAATCCTCACTGGCTGCGGCCACCCGCTCCAGATCGGGCGCTTTGGCCCGGACACCCGGCGCGCTGGCAGCCAGCATCTGCGCCCAGCTCACGGCAGCGGCTTCCAACAAGCTGCGGATTTCCTTGCTGCTCAGCGGAATGGTGTTCAGGTAGGCCAGCGCCTCTTCGAAAGCAGCCCGGGTTTCGTCCAGGCCCAGAGCGTCCGGTGCGATACCGGCCTGCGCGCCCAGCATGCCGGCCAACGCATACTTGGCATAGCGCTGGCTCAGCATGCGCTGGCGCCCGGCCAGGTTGAGCACCTGCAGGGGGGGCATGGCGCCGGCGTTTTCCAGGCTGCTGGTCAGGCGTTCGGCCTCCTGCAGCAGCTGGCCTGCCAGGGCGTCCAGCTGCAGCATGTGGGCAGGTGCAGGCACTCCCTGCAGCAGAGGCTTGAGTTGTGACCAGGTGCGCTGCACCTGCTCCAGCAGGTCGCCAAAGGTCGGCGGCGACAGGCTTTTGCCCAGGCCCGCGAGGTTGGCGTCTATTCGCGTGACCGAGTCATTCAGATGGTCCTGCACCTGCGCGGTCTGCACGCCAGCCAGTTGCAGCAACGCCAGCTTGACCAGCCGCTGGGACAACATGCGCAATTGACCAGAACGATTCACGTCTTCGGCAAAACGCGCGGAATGAATGATGTGCTGGGACACCTGGCCCAGGCGCTGGTTGCTGTGCATGGAGGCGGTGCGCAGCATCTTGAAGGCATCGTCGTCGGACACCTCCCTGGCCCGCATCAATATGCCCTTGGCGCGGTCCACCACCTTGCGCTCTTCCAGCCGGCTGGCGATATCGCGCATCTCTTCGCGCTGGGCCTGTTCGCGGCTAAAGCGCGCCTGTGCCAGGTGAACGAGCGGGCGCAGGCGCTGCCGGCCGTAGCCATTGACCACATAGGCGTGAATGCCTGCTTCGGTGGCACGGGTGATCCTGTCTGCGTCGGGGGCGGTAGTGAAGACGATCAGCGGACGGGGTGAGGTGTCGCCGACGATCTGCAAGGCCTTGAAAAACTCTTCAGCGGGAGTCGGGCTGTCGCAGATCACCACATCGGGCTGCTGGCGCAAAACCTCCTGCACCAGTTTGCTGCATCCGCGCACAGTTCCCAGCACCTGGATACCCACCGCTTCGAGGTCAGCGGCAAGCGAATGCGGGCCCTCGGGGCCATTGAGAATTACCAGTGCGGAAATCATAAAAATCGGGTTTTGAGAGGGAAAACTGTCGGCAGGGAACGCAAGTCGCGCGCCATGCCTGACGCCGGGACGAGCACCCACAAGCCTGCACCATGATATGGCACAACTTTTGCGTAGTCATGTTAGGGCGTAACGGAGCGCCCAACCTTAGCGAAAGCACTGCGGGTTCTGCGCATAACGACGTGCGTATTGATGTGCCTCATACCGGCTCCACGGCCGTGTCCCTGTTCGACAGGAGAGAGCATCATGGTTTCAACCTCACATTTTCAAAGCCGGCATGCCGGTGCACCCGCCCTGAGTGGCCCGGCCCGTGGCACGGCGCTTGCGATTAACGCATCAATCAATCTGGAGTAAGCGCATGAAAAAATCAAAACTCGTGATGGTCGGCAACGGTATGGCCGGCGTGCGCACTATTGAAGAATTGCTCAAGGTCGCGCCCGAGTTGTATGACATCTCGGTTTTTGGTGCCGAGCCGCATCCCAACTACAACCGCATTCTGCTCAGCCCGGTGCTGGCCGGCGAACAGACACTGGACGAGATCGTGCTCAACAGCTGGGATTGGTACAAGGACAACCACATCACGCTGCACGCCGGCAAAAAAGTCGTTGAGGTGGACCGCATCAAGCGCGTGGTGCGCGCCGAAGATGGCACCGAAGAGGAATACGACCGGCTGCTGATGTGCACCGGCTCCAACCCGTTCATCCTGCCCATACCGGGCAAGGACCTGCAGGGCGTGATTGCCTACCGCGACATTGCCGACACCAACGCGATGATTGACGCTGCGGTGAAGTACAAAAATGCCGTGGTCATCGGTGGCGGCCTGCTCGGTCTGGAAGCAGCCAACGGGTTGATGCTGCGCGGCATGAACGTCAGCGTGGTGCACGTCATGCCCACACTGATGGAGCGTCAACTCGACAGCGTGGCCGGCAAGCTGCTGCAAAAATCGCTGGAAGGCCGCGGTCTCAAGTTCCTGATGGGTGCGCAGACCCAGGAACTGGTGGGTAACGCCGATGGCCGCGTCGCCAGCATCAAGTTCAAGGATGGCACCGAACTGGTCACCGACCTGGTCGTGATGGCGGTCGGCATCCGGCCCAACACCGAGTTGGCCGAAAAAATGCGCCTGCACTGCAACAAGGGCATTGTGGTCAACGACACCATGCAGACCGTCACTGACGCGCGCATCTATTCCGTGGGTGAATGTGCGGCGCACCGCGGCATCGCCTACGGCCTGGTCGCGCCGCTGTTCGAGCAAGCCAAGGTCGCCGCCAACCATCTGGCGCAATTCGGCATCGGCCGCTACACCGGCTCGCTCACCTCCACCAAGCTCAAGGTCACCGGCATCGATCTCTTTTCCGCGGGCGAATTCATGGGCGGTGAAGGCACCGAAGAAATCATCATGAGCGACCCCTTCGGTGGGGTCTACAAAAAACTGGTCATCAAGGACGACAAGCTCATCGGCGCCTGCCTGTATGGCGACACCGTGGACGGCAGCTACTACTTCAAGCTGCTGCGCGACGGCCGCAGCGTCGGCGACATACGCGAACGCCTGATGTTCGGCGAATCGAACATCGGCGACGCCGGTCACGAGGGCCACAGCAAGGCGGCGTCCATGCCCGATGAAGCCGAGGTCTGCGGCTGCAACGGCGTGAACAAGGGAACGATCTGCAAGGCCATCAAGGAAAAAGGCCTGTTTACCCTCGACGAGGTGCGCAAGCACACCAAGGCCAGCGCCTCCTGCGGCTCCTGCACCGGGCTGGTCGAACAGATCCTGATGTTCACTGCCGGCGGCGACTACTCCGCCACGCCGAAGCTCAAGGCCATGTGCAGCTGCACCGACCACGGGCACCAGGCGGTGCGCGACGCGATCCGCAACAACAAACTGATGACCATTGCCGATACTTTCAAGTTCATGGACTGGAAGACGCCCAATGGTTGCGCAAGTTGCCGCCCAGCCGTCAACTATTACCTGATCAGCACCTGGCCCAAGCAAGCGAAAGACGATCCGCAAAGCCGCTACATCAACGAACGCAGCCATGCCAACATCCAGAAGGACGGCACCTACAGCGTGATCCCGCGCATGTGGGGCGGCGAAACCACAGCCAGCGAGCTGCGCCGCATTGCCGATGCGGTGGACAAGTACAAAATTCCGACGGTCAAGGTCACCGGCGGCCAGCGTATCGATTTGCTGGGTGTGAAGAAAGAGGATTTGCAGAACGTCTGGAAAGACATCGGCATGCCTTCGGGCCACGCGTATGCCAAAGCGCTGCGCACGGTGAAAACCTGTGTCGGCAGCGAATGGTGCCGCATGGGCACGCAGGACAGCACGCAGATGGGCAAGGACCTGGAGCGCGCGATGTGGCGCATGTACGCACCGCACAAGGTCAAGTTCGCGGTCAGCGGTTGCCCGCGCAACTGCGCCGAGTCAGGCATCAAGGACGTGGGCATCATTGGTGTCGATTCCGGCTGGGAGATGTACATCGCCGGCAATGGCGGCATCAAGACCGAGGTGGCGCACTTTTTCACCAAACTCAAGACTGCCGCCGAAGTGCTGGAGTACACCGGCGCTTTCTGCGAGCTTTACCGCCAGGAAGGCTGGTATCTTGAGCGCACGGTGCATTACGTGAACCGGGTCGGACTGGACTATGTGAAAAAGAAAATTCTTGATGACCACGAAGGCCGCAAGGCCCTGTGGGAGCAATTGCAGTTTGCACTCGACGGTGAGCCCGATCCCTGGTTCGATCTGAAGGAAGCGGCCGTGGATACGCGGCAATTCGAGAAACTCGCTGCGGTCTGAACACAAGACCCCTCCAAAACAACGAATCACCCCAGGAAAATTCAAAAGTGAAAAGACGGATTTTTATCGCTTCAGCGGCCTTACTCGGCATGACGGCTCACTCGCAAGTGGCCGACATGAACGATGCCATCAACAAAGCGGGGCGCCAGCGCATGCTCTCCCAGCGCATGAGCAAGGCCTACCTCGCCCTGATCCAGAAAGTCGAAACCAGCAGTGCGCAGCAGGTGCTGGACCGCTCGATGTCCACATTCGACCGGCAGCTGGTCGAGCTGAAGGCCTATGCACCCCACGCTGAGATCCGCGATACCTACGCAAAGCTCGAAAACCTCTGGAGCGAGTTCAAGTCAGTGCTGGTGGGCACCGTCCCCGACAAGGAACACGCCCTGAAACTGATGCAACTGGACGCGAAGATTCTCTCGCTGGCTAACCAGGGCACGCGGCAGTACGAGCAAACGGGCGGATCGGCCGTCGTGGGGAAACTCGTCAATATCGCAGGCCGCCAGCGCATGTTGTCGCAGCGCATGGCCAAGCTCTATCTGGCCAACTCACTGCAGATGGACGCCCATGGCAGCATTGCAGAAATTGCAAAATCGCGCGGTGAATTCATAGCAGCACTCGCAGTGCTGCGCAAGGCACCCGAAGCCACTCCCCGGATCAAGGAAGAACTGGCATTGGCCGATAGTCAATGGGTCTTTTTTGACCTGGGCTTGAGCCGCCTGGAAGGCGCACGCAGTTCACCCAAACTGATGTCCGACGTGTTTGTTTCCAGCGAAAACCTGCTGAGTGTCATGGACCGCATCACCGGCCTTTACAGCAACCTTAAAGCATGAAGGGCAATTGCCATGAGTGAATGGAAAGAAATCTGCCTGATGACCGACATCCCGGTGTTGGGCTCGCGCCGGATTGCCCGCGCACGCGGCATTGATGTAGCTGTCTTTCGCAACGCGGAAGACCAGGTCTTCGCGCTGCTCGACCGCTGCCCGCACAAGGGTGGGCCGCTGTCGCAAGGCATTGTGTTCGGCACCAGCGTGGCCTGCCCGCTGCACAACTGGACCATAGGCCTGGCCGACGGGTGTGCTCAAGGGGCCGACGAAGGCTGTACACCGAAGTTTGCGTGCAAAGTGGAGGCCGGCAAAGTCATGCTTGATCCGACTGAACTGGCCACGCTGGCCCTGGACCTTGAAGCGCCGCGTGCGGGACCCTGCGCAACCACCGGCGCGCTGGGCGACCAGACCTTTGAAGTGCAGGCCCCGCACACCGCGTGATGACACGGGAAACGCGTTCTACCTGCCCTTACTGCGGCGTCGGCTGCGAACTCTCGGCTGGAGCCGCAGATCGCTTTGCGATAAATATGGGGCACCGCAGCCGGTTTTCACCCAACCATGACTGAGACACGATCTACCTGCCCTTACTGCGGCGTCGGCTGCGGTGTGATCATTGAGTCGCAGGGCGATGAGATCACGGGTGTGCGCGGAGACCCGACGCATCCGGCCAACTTTGGCCGGTTGTGTACCAAGGGTTCGACCCTGCACCTGACCGCGTCAAGCATCGTCACGCGCCAAACCCGTTTGCTGCACCCGATGCGGCGCGAGCACCGAGGCGAACCCGCGCAAAGGGTCAGTTGGGACAGCGCGCTGGATTTCGCCAGCGAAGGTTTTGCCAACATCATCCGGCAGCATGGTCCGGATTCGGTAGGGTTTTACATCTCGGGCCAGTTGCTGACCGAGGACTATTACGTCTTCAACAAACTCGCCAAGGGCCTGATAGGCACCAACAACGTCGACACCAACTCGCGCCTGTGCATGAGCAGCGCGGTCGCCGGCTACAAGCAGACGCTGGGCGCCGACGCGCCGCCCAGTTGCTACGACGACGTCAACCATGCGCAATGCATCTTCATCGTCGGCAGCAACACCGCCTACGCACACCCGATTCTTTTCCGGCGCATCGAAGACGCCAAGGCCGCCAACCCGGCGATGAAAATCATCTTCTGCGACCCGCGTCGCACCGACACTGCTGGCATTGCCGATCTGTACCTGCCGATCCAGCCCGGCACCGATGTCTCGCTGTTCAACGGCATGCTGCACATCATGCTGTGGGAAGGCTGGACCCAGCCGGCTTACATCGCTGAACACACCAACGGTTTTGATGCCCTGAAAACCACTGTGCGCGACTACACACCAGACCTGGTAGCAGACACCTGCGGCATCAAAAAGGAAGACCTTTTCACAGCGGCCAGGCTGTTTGCAACGTCTGCCGCGACGCTGAGCCTGTATTGCCAGGGTTTGAACCAGTCGAGCAGCGGCACCGCCAAAAACGCAGCACTGATCAACCTGCACCTGGCCACCGCGCAAATCGGCAAACCCGGCGCCGGGCCGTTTTCACTGACCGGCCAACCCAATGCCATGGGCGGGCGCGAGGTGGGCGGCCTGGCGAATCTTCTCAGCGCGCACCGCGACCTTGCCAACCCGCAACACCGCGCCGAAGTCGCCGCGCTGTGGGGCATTCCCTCGGTCCCGGACAAACTTGGCAAGACTGCCGTGGAGATGTTCCAAGCCGCGGCCGATGGCGAGATCAAGGCCTTGTGGATAGCTTGCACCAACCCGGCCCAGTCCATGCCCGATCAGGCCACCGTTCGGCGTGCACTTGAACGCGCCGAGCTTGTCGTGGTGCAGGAGGCGTTTGCGACGACTTCGACCTGCGACTATGCCGACCTGCTGTTGCCCGCCACCACCTGGGGCGAGAAAACCGGCACCGTGACCAACAGCGAGCGGCGCATCAGCCGCGTGCGACCGGCGGTGTCTGCACCCGGCGAAACGCGACACGATTGGTCGATTGCGGTGGCCTTTGCACAGCGGCTGGAAAAGCTTTTGCCTGTGCAGAAAATCAGCACGCTGTTTCCGTGGTCCGTGACCGACGAATCCGCCAGCGTAGAAAACATCTGGAACGAACACCGCGAGTCCACGCGTGGGCGCGACCTCGACATCACTGGCATGAGTTACGCCATGCTTGAATCAGCGCCGCAACAGTGGCCACTGCGCGAAGGCGAAACCACCGGCAAAGTGCGGCTCTATGAAGACGGCATTTTTCCGACCGAGGACGGCAAAGCCCGCTTCGTCAACACCGTCTACAAGCCGGTGGCCGAGCCGCGCGAGTCGCGTTACCCGTTCTCGCTGACCACCGGCCGCCTGCGCGACCAGTGGCACGGCATGAGCCGTACCGGCACGCTGGGTCGGCTGTTCGGCCATGTGGCTGAACCTTCGATCCAGATGAACGCACAGGACATGGCGCGCCGCCTGCTCAAAGACGGCGAGCTGGTGCATGTCACGTCCAAACGCGGCTCCATCGTGGTGCCCCTGCAGGCTTCGCCAGAAGTCGCGGTGAGCCAGGCATTTATGGCCATGCATTGGGGCGACGAGTACCTGAGCGGCCTGTCGAGCAAGGGCGAGCGGCTGGCTGGCGTCAATGCGCTGACCACTTCTGCTTACTGCCCCAGTTCCAAACAGCCTGAACTCAAACATGCGGCGGTAAAAATTCTCAAGGCTGAATTGCCCTGGTCGCTGCTGGCCATGGCCTGGCTGCCTGACGGCCAGGCGCTGGCTGCGCGGGAAAAACTCAAACCGCTGATGGCCAGCTTTGCCTTCTGCAGCTGCGTGCCATTTTCCAACGCGGTGCCGCTGGGGGAGGCAGGCAGCCAGCGCACGGGTGTGCTGTTTCGTGCCGCCGGTTTTGAGGCGCCGCCCCAAGGCATGCTGGAAAAAATCGAATCCATTCTGGGTCTGGACGGTACCGACGCGCTGCGTTACGTGGACAAAAAGAAAGGCCAGCACCGCACGGCACGCCTGGTGCGCAAGGGCAACCAACACGAAGAGGCCGAGCTCACCGGTTTTGTGCTGGCCGGCGATGTCAGCGCGCAGGCCTGGATCAAAAGCCTGCTGCAGGATGAGTTGCCGGCGCAAGCGTACGGCCGCCTGCTGCTGCTGCCCGGCGCCAAGGCACCTGTGGCACTGCAGGCTCGTGGCAAGCCAGTCTGCAGCTGCTTCAGCGTCAGTGACGCTGAGATCAACGCCTGCCTGAGCGACATTACCAACGCGGCAGGCGGCGCGGGGAGGCTCGCCAGCGACGAAGACCGCATGCTGATGCTGCAGGACAAACTCAAATGCGGCACCAACTGCGGATCCTGCGTGCCGGAGATCAAGCGCATCATCCGGGCCAGCACCGAAGGCCGACACCTGCCCTCACCCCCCGCAGGTGTTGAACGCGCGGTGATTCCGATCAAGGTCATCGCCTAACACCATCCGGAACGGTCGGCTTAAGCTTATAACGGCAGGTTATCTGCCTTCACTGACAATCACGCATGTCCATCGCTCAATACATCAAGGTCATAGGCCGCGGCAAAGACGGCGCCAGGCCGATCACGCGTGCGCAGGCCTGCGACCTGTTTGGCCAGGTGCTGGACGGCACGGTGACCGACCTGGAGATCGGTGGTTTCTGCCTGGCCATGCGCATCAAGGGCGAAACGCCAGAAGAAATGGCCGGCTTCCTGGACGCCACCTACGAGCGCATGCAGCGTTTTCCGGCCGGTGACCGCCCCACCGTCGTACTGCCCAGCTACAACGGCGCACGCAAACTGCCGGTGCTGACACCGCTGCTGGCGCTGCTGCTGGCGCGGGAAGGTCTGGCGGTGCTGGTGCACGGCACCGCCACCGAATCTGGCCGGATATTTACGTCAAATGTGCTTGCAGCCCTCGATATACCTGCGTTGACAGCTATAACATCAATAGCAAATGGTGAAGTGGTTTTTGCACCGACCGAACTTCTGTGCCCCGGCCTCAAACGCCTGCTGGACGTACGGCGCGCTGTCGGTCTGCGCAACCCGGCGCACAGCCTGGTCAAGATCATGAACCCTTGCATGGGCAAGGCTCTGGTGGTCAGCAGTTACACACACCCCGAATACGCGATCTCCATGGGCCAGACCTTCGAGCTGATCGAAGCCAATGCCATGCTGCTACGCGGCACCGAAGGTGAGGTGGTGGCCGATGCACGCCGCACGCCGCAGATGGAGGCCTTCCTCAAAGGCCGGCGTACGCTGCTGCAGGAGTTTCAGCCCGGCACACTGGCCAGCGTCCCAGATCTGCCTGCAGAGATTGACAGCGACAGCACCGCCGCCTATATCCGCGCAGTGATGTCGGGCACACACGCCGTGCCGGCATCGATAACAAGGCAGGTGGAACATATCTTGCAACTGACTTCACAACTATGACCAGCCGCCATTCCCCTCTGACGACCTCCGGCCGATGCACCCTGGTCGGGGCGGGCCCGGGTGATCCGGAGCTGCTCACACTCAAGGCGATCAAAGCCATCCAGGCCGCCACGTTGCTGCTGGTCGATGACCTGGTCAGCGACGAGATCGTGGCCTACGCGCGGGCCGATGCACGCATCGTGCATGTGGGCAAGCGCGGCGGATGCAAATCCACGCCGCAGGAGTTTATTGAAAAGCTCATGATCATGGCCGTGCGCGAAGGCGAAAACGTCGTTCGCCTCAAGGGCGGCGACCCCTTCATCTTCGGGCGCGGCGGAGAAGAGGTCGAGCACCTGCGGGCTGCCAACATTGATGTGCAGGTCATCAACGGCATCACCGCCGGACTGGCAGCAGTGACCTCACTGGGCGTGCCGCTCACACATCGCCAGCATGCCCATGGCGTGGTGTTTGTGACCGGCCACGCCAAACCGGGCGACCAAGGCACAGACTGGCGCGCCCTGGCCGACACCGCGCACAAGGCCAAACTCACGCTGGTGATCTACATGGGCGTCAGCGGCGCCGGGCGCATCCAGAACGAATTGCTGACCGGCCTGCCCGCCAGCACACCGGTGGCCGTGATCCAGAACGCCACGCTGGCGACGCAGCGCCACATCACCACCACGCTGGGCCAACTGACCGACGCGATCAGCGCGTCCGGCATGGCCAGCCCGTCGATCATCGTCGTCGGCGACGTGGTCAGCGGCGTGGCGGCGGCCCAGGAGCTGCCGGCGCAATTTCGCGCAGCCTGATCCGTCCGGGCATGGTGCGCCACAGACGGCGACACCCAAGGCCGATGCGAAAATCCCGATTTGTTCAGCATCCATCCGGTGATCGTCCAGCAGCACGGCGCGAATTCCTTCTGTATTCGAATGGGGTGGGCTATCGTGATACAAACGCTGCAGGGCTTTACACGATGCAGGCAGCAATGGGGGAAATATGCTGGGGTCTCACTCACAGGCAGCCGCCGACGCGGCGCACAACACAGCTGGCAGCAATGACCTGCGCTTTTTAAGCGGCGGCGGCGAGATCGGGCGGATCCTGCGCAGCGGCAGCGGCCTGCCGGCGTCCATGCAGACGCCCGCGTCCTGGCCTGACAGCATCAAGACGCTGGTCGCCGTCATCCTCTGCGCCAAACAGCCGCCGATGTACGTGGCCTGGGGTAATGGTCGAAACCAGGTCTACAACGACGCCTTCATCCCCATCCTGCGCCAAAAGCACCCTTCTGCTCTTGGCCAGCCGCTGTTTGACGTGTGGCACGAGGCCGCCGACGAGCTGCTGCCGCTGGTTGACAAGGCCTACGGCGGCGAGCCCACGCAGAGCGGCAAGATGGAGATTCTTGCCGAGCGGGGCGGCCGCCTTGAGCCAGCCTGGTTCTCGTTTTTCCATGCACCGGTGCTTGATGCGAACGGCGATGTCATCGGCATCTTCTGCGCCTGCAACGAGATCACAGAGCAGCACCTGGCTCAGCAAGCCGCCGCAGCCACCAGCCAACGCTACAAAGATGTGATTGAAGTCATGAGCGAAGGCTTTCTGCTTTTAGACGAGCAGTACCGGGTACTTGAGATGAACGCTGAGGGGCTGCGCGTGAGTCAAAGAGAGCTGGGACAGCTGGTGGGACGCAGCCTCTGGGAGCTATGGCCTGGCTCGCTGGGCTCACCGCTCGAGGCGGCCCACCGCGAGGCGATGCTAGAGCGCCGGCCGGTTTCAGTGCGGCATCACTACACCGCCGAAGGCTATGACAACTGGGTGGATCTGCGTATCTACCCGGTGCCAGAAGGCGGAGTGGCCGTCTTTTTTCGCGACATCAACGAGCCCATTCGTGCGGAGGCTCAGCTGCGCGCCAGCGAGGCGCGTTTTCGCGCGGCCGTCACCGCGATAGGCGTCATGTGGACCAAGAACGCCGATGGCGAGATGGTGGGCGAGCAACCAGGTTGGAGCCAGATAACCGGGCAAAGCGCCGCCCAGTACCAAGGTTACGGCTGGACCCATGCGGTGCATCCCGACGATGTGCAGTCCACGGTAGAAGCCTGGCAGCGATCGGTGAAGTCCCAGTCCTTGTTCCAGCATGAGCACCGCGTGCGGGTTCAATCGGGGCAATGGCGCTTGTTCAGCATCCGGGCCGTGCCGGTATTTGATGCCGACCAGCAAATCACTGAATGGGTGGGCGTACACATCGACATCACGGAGGCAAGGCGTACCGAACAAGAGTTGCGCGAGGCAGATCAGCGCAAGGACGAGTTTCTGGCCACACTGGCCCATGAGCTGCGCAATCCGCTCGCGCCCATACGCACCGCCGCCCGGGTGCTGTCGCAGCCCGATGTGAACGCGGCGAGTGTGCGGACCTGTGCCGACATACTGGCCCGGCAAGCCGGCCACATGGCCCTGCTGCTGGACGACCTGCTGGACATTTCCCGCATCACCAGCGGCCGGCTGGAACTCAAAAAAGCCGTCGTTACCGTCAGGGCCATTGTTGAAGCCGCCGTCGAAGCGGCGCGCCCCGGCATTGTCGCGCGCGGGCATCACCTGACCGTCAGCCTGCCCGACGAGGTGATAGAGCTTGACGCCGATTCGCTCCGCTTGTCGCAGGTGCTGACCAACCTGCTCAACAACTCAGCCAAATATACCGACCCGGGAGGACAGATCACGCTGGCCGCCAAGGCAACCCCGGACGGGCTGCAACTGGCCGTCAGCGACAACGGCATCGGTCTCGCGCCGGACAACCTGGCGGGCATTTTTGCAATGTTTTCACAGGTCAGCTCAGCGATAGACCGCTCCGAGGGCGGGCTGGGCATCGGCCTTTCGCTGGCGCGCGGACTCGTCGAGCTGCATGGCGGCAGGCTGGAGGCGCAGAGCCGGGGACTGGGCCACGGCACCACCATGACGGTGCATTTGCCGGACTCGCTGCGCGTCAACCGGCACAGCGGCGAAGATTCGCCCGCACGCGGCCAACTGGACGGCAAGCCGCTGGAGACAGGGCTTTCGATTCTGGTGGTCGATGACAACCGCGACGCCGCCGACACGCTGGCCATGCTACTGGGCATGGAAGGCCACCGCACGGCGACGGCCTACAACGGTGCGTCCGCCTTGGCGCTGGCAAGCCAGCAAACTTTTGACGCATGCATTCTGGACATCGGCATGCCCGGCATGAACGGCTACGAGCTTGCTGGCCATCTCCGCGCCACGGCTGCAGGCGCGCAGCTGCTGCTGGTCGCCTTGACCGGTTGGGGCAAGGAAAGCGACCAGAAAAACGCGATGGCGGCCGGTTTTGACCGACACATGAGCAAGCCAGTCAATCCCGATCTGCTTATCGAAGGCCTGAACGACTGGGTTGCCAACAAACGCGCACACGCCACAACGCCCGACGCGGGTTTTTCCGCCTCTGCGTTTTCCAAGTTATAGGCGCACAGCGCAGCCATGCATGCTTTCGATGCTGTGGTGGTGGGCGCTGGCGCCGCCGGGCTGTTTTGTGCGGGCGTTGCGGGCCAGCTCGGACTGAAGGTTTTGCTGATCGACCACAGCGAAAAAGTCGCTGAAAAAATCCGCATCTCAGGGGGCGGCCGCTGCAACTTCACCAACCGCTACGCAACGCCTGCAAATTTTCTGAGCGACAACCCGCATTTTTGCCGCTCTGCCCTGTCGCGTTACACGCCGCAAGACTTTCTTGGCCTGCTGCAAAAGCACGGTGTGCCGTTTCATGAAAAGCACAAGGGCCAGCTGTTTTGCGACCGATCGGCCGAAGACGTGATCCAGCTGCTGCTGGCCGAATGCGATGGTGGCGGTGTCACTCGCTGGCAGCCATGCAGCATCAAAAGCATTGTTAGCCCTGAGCAGACGGGCACCAGCAGCTATAAAATCGAGAGCAACCGCGGCACCATCGAAGCAGCGCAGGTCGTCATTGCCACGGGCGGCCTGTCGATTCCCAAAATTGGCGCGACCGACTTCGGCTACCGCATCGCCAAACAATTCGGCCTGCGCCTGGTGGAACCCCGCGCCGGGCTGGTGCCGCTTACTTTTGACGGCGAAGCCTGGGCGCCCTACGCGCAACTGTCGGGGCTGGCGCTGCCGGTGCTGATCGAAACCGGGGCAGCGGACGACTCACCCAAACAGCGCAAGAAAGCCACGGTTTTCGCCGAAGACCTGCTGTTCACTCACCGCGGCCTGAGCGGGCCGGCTGTACTGCAGATTTCAAGCTTTTGGCGCGAAGGCCAGCCGGTACGCATCAACCTCGCGCCCAGTGTCGATCTTTCAGCCTTGCTGCTGCGCGCCAAGGCCAACTCGAAAAAGCTGATTGCCAACGAACTGGCCACCTTGGTACCCAGCCGCCTGGCCGACGCTTGGGCCAGCCGCGACCCGGCCTGGCAAAAACCCGTCAGCGAAGCCACCGACAAGGCCCTGACTGCCCTGGCAGACCGGCTGGCTGACTGGCAACTGACACCGACCGGCACCGAAGGCTACAAAAAAGCCGAGGTGACGCTCGGCGGGGTCGACACCCGCGACCTGTCGTCCCAGACCATGGAGTCCAGGCAGCCCGGGCTGTATTTCATCGGGGAGGTGGTGGACGTCACCGGCTGGCTCGGCGGTTACAACTTCCAGTGGGCCTGGGCATCAGCCCACGCCTGCGCAAAAGCACTGGCAGCAAAAACAACCAACGCCTGACCCCGATCCCGCCCCCGTTTTGTCAAGCAGGGGCCGCGGGACCGGCTTTGCCGGCCCGCAGGCGCATCGGCCCCCTCGGGGGGGCAGGGAGTTACACGAAGTGAACGACCGTGGGCCTAGTATATAATCTCAGGCTTTGCTAGCAAACCCGCGCCCGGCCTGATCCTGATCAGATCAACAAAGGCGTACCCTTTTGGATCAACCCATCAATGACGACCATTCGTGTAAAAGACAATGAGCCCTTCGACGTGGCTCTGCGCCGTTTCAAGCGCACCATCGAAAAACTTGGCCTGCTGACCGACCTTCGCGCTAGAGAGTTCTACGAAAAGCCCACCGCCGAGCGCAAGCGCAAAAAGGCTGCCGCCGTCAAGCGCAACTACAAGCGTATCCGCTCGATGCAACTGCCTAAAAAGCTGTACTAAAAGTACACGCCTCACGGCAAACCAAAAGCCCGCACGAGGACGCTCTGCGGGCTTTTGTATTTTTTGACTTTCAACTTTCAGACAGAGACCCCATGTCCCTCAAAGACCAGATCACCGAAGACATGAAAACCGCCATGCGCGCCAAGGACAGCGAGCGCCTGGGCACCATCCGTCTGCTGCTGGCCGCACTCAAGCAAAAAGAAGTCGATGAACGCGTGGTGCTGGACGATGCTGCGGTGGTCGCCATCGTCGACAAGCTGATCAAACAGCGCAAAGACTCCATTGAGGCGTTCGAGAAAGCCGAGCGAAAAGACCTGGCCGACAAGGAAGCGGCGGAGCTGGTGGTGCTGCAGGCCTACCTGCCGGCCCGCCTGAGCGCCGAAGAGGTTATGGCAGCCGTCAAAGCCATCGTGGCGGAACTAGGTGCCAGCGGCCCCGGCGACATGGGCAAGGTCATGGGCGCAGTCAAAGCCAAACTCGCCGGTAAGGCCGACATGGGCCAGGTGTCCGCCGCCGTCAAGGCAGCGTTGGCCGGTTAAAGGCCCCCACGGTCACTCACTTCGTGTAGCTCCTTGCCCCCCGAGGGGGCCGCTGCGCCTGCGGCCCCTGCTTGACATAAGATGCCCTCATGGTCGCGCCGCGCGCAGCGAGCGAACGTGGGGGCCTTAGCTTCCAGCAACCTTCATCCGGTTGATCAGGATGGACCCCACACTTTTGGCGCCGTAGTTGTAGACATCGGCGCCCACGGCCTGGATGCCCATCAGCATGTCCTTCAGGTTGCCGGCAATCGTGATCTCTTCGACCGGAAAGGCAATCTGCCCTTTCTCGACCCAGAAGCCCGAGGCACCGCGCGAATAGTCACCGGTCACGTAGTTCACGCCCTGCCCCATCAGTTCGGTCACGAACAGGCCGGTGCCCAGTTTTTTCAGCATCGCATCGAGGTCGTCGTCGGCTTTCGTCTTGCGGCTGCTCATCACCAGGTTGTGCGAGCCGCCAGCGTTGCCGGTGGTGCGCATGCCGAGCTTGCGCGCCGAGTAGGTGCTCAAAAAGTAGCCGCGCACGATGCCGCCATCCACCACCGTGCGAGCGCGGGTCTTGACGCCTTCTTCATCGAAGGGCGAGCTGCCCTTTCCTTTTTTGATGAACGGGTCTTCGCTGATGTCGATGTGCGCCGGAAACGCCGGTTTGCCCAGGCTGTTCAGCAAAAACGTGCTCTTGCGGTACAACGCACCGCCGCTGATGGCCTGCACAAAGCCGCCCAACAGGCCAGCAGCCAGCGGCGATTCGAACAGCACAGGGCACTGTGTGGTCTTGATCTTGCGGCTCTTCAGACGAGACAGCGCGCGTTCTGCCGCATAACGGCCCACCGCCTGCGCGCTGGCCAGTTCGCTCGCGTCGCGCATGGAGCTGTACCACGCATCGCGCTGCATCTGGCTGCCCTTGCCGGCAATCGCCGCGGCCGAGATGCTATGACGCGAACTCGCATACCCGCCGCGAAAGCCGCGCGTATGGGCGCTGAAAAAATGGCTTTGCTGGGCCGACACGCCCGCGCCTTCGCTGTTCGTGATCAGCTTGCTGGTATCGAAGACCGCCGCTTCGCATTCGAGGGCCAGCGCAGCAGCGCCCGCCGAGTCTATGGCCCAGGGGTGGAACAAATCAAGCTCGGGATGCACGCGCGCGATGTCGCGGGCGGCCGGCAGGCCGGAGGTCTTGTCTTCGGCGGTAAACCGCGCAATATCGTAGGCGGCCTGCACCGTCTGCTGGATCGCAGCTTTCGAAAAATCGCTGGTGGCGGCATTGCCGCGTTTTTGCCCCACATACACCGTGATGCCCAGCGACTTGTCGCGGTTGCGCTCGACGTTTTCCAGTTCACCCTTGCGTACGCTGACACTCAGACCGCAGCCTTCAGAGGCTTCCGCAGCGGCATCGGTCGCGCCTATCTTTTTGGCATGGGCCAAAGCGCTGTCCACCAGGTCTTCGAAGAATTCGCGGTGGTAACTGAAGCCCGATTCGGGAGGCGAAGCGGAAGATGTTGTCTTGGGGGTCTTTGGGGTCATATGGGTAGCTATGATACTGACTGCCATGAACAACAAGACTCCCAAGGCCATCAAAGGCTACTGGTCCAACGGACGCTTCGTGAAACCCGAAGAAATTGCGCTGGAAGAAGTCGGCCCGCCGAGTAAAACCCAGCTCAAGGCCGAGGCCGATGAAAAACAGGCGCTCGGTGAAGCGCTGCTGACCCTGCGCGCCGATCTGATGGCCAGGCTGGACCTGCCCGAAAAACTGCTGGATGCCATCAAGGACGCCAAACGCATCACCAACTTCGAAGGCCGGCGCCGCCAGATGCAGTTCATCGGCAAGCTGATGCGCCCGCTGGACACCGAACCGATACGCGCCGCCATCGACGAACAGGCCAATGGCTCGGCCGACCTGACACTGGCCCTGCACCTGGCCGAGCAGTGGCGCGACAAGCTGATTGCTTCCGACGACGCGCTCAGCGACTGGCTCACCGAGCACCCGGACACCGACTCGCAGCAGCTGCGCGCACTGATCCGCCAGGCCCGCAAGGACGCTAAGCCCGAAAAACCGGGCGAGGCGCCGCGCCATGGCAAGTCCTACCGCGAAATTTTCCAGCTGGTGCGTGAAACGCTGGCGCAGGAGGACGCGTGAGCGCCAACTACGACGCGGTGACGGTCGGCATCATCTCTATCAGCGACCGGGCCTCCAGCGGCGTGTATGAAGACAAGGGCCTGCCTGCGCTCAAGGAATGGCTGGGCCGCGCGCTGCGCAACCCCATCAGGTTTCAAGAACGCCTGATCCCCGACGAAAAAGAGCAGATTAGTGCGACGCTGATCGAGCTGGTCGATGCCGGCTGCTCGCTGGTGCTGACCACCGGCGGCACAGGCCCGGCGCTGCGCGACGTGACGCCCGAGGCCACGCTGTCGGTGGCCCACAAGGAAATGCCGGGTTTTGGCGAACAGATGCGGCAAATCAGCCTGAAGTTTGTGCCGACAGCCATCCTGTCGCGCCAGGTGGCAGTCATCCGCGACCAGGCCCTGATCATGAACCTGCCGGGCCAGCCCAAGGCGATTGCCGAAACGCTGGAAGGCCTGAAAGATGCCGACGGGTCACAAGCGGTCGCCGGCATTTTTGCGGCCGTGCCTTACTGCATCGACTTGATCGGTGGGCCTTATCTGGAAACCGACGAGGCGGTGTGCAAGGCGTTCAGGCCGAAGTCGGCGCTGCGGCCGCCGGCCGTCTGATTCAGCATCAAATTGGGCTCCAGCCCACGGTTGGAAAGCGCCGCCAGCTATCGATTCGATAGCATTATCTGCATCACGCTGCGCCTGCGGTTCTTTCAGGGCAGTAGTTTCCACTCCCCACTCCCACTGCCACCCCTAACCCCTCCCTCGCCCCGCTGGGCGATGGCGGGGGACTTCATTCGGCCACGTGCGCTGCGCTCGCGTGCCCGCATTACCGTTCGTTGGGATTCCAGTGCAGGAAGCGCTTTGCGCTTCCTGCACTCCGGACTTTGTCTCCGGTATTGATTTTAGCCTCCACCTTCTGTATGCGTCGAGGAGTGCAGGGCCCTCCCTGAAAAGACTTGAGGCGCAAAAAGAAACCTGCAGTAAGATTCGCATCTGCCTTAACCAACATCCGGAGGTGCCCATGGAAAGCGACATTCAAAACCCGCCCCTCGCACTCATCCGGCTTGTTGCGTCATCCACGGCCCCGTAGCCACCGGCAAAACGCCGACCCCAAGCCGCATTGAGTTCCGACCGCCGGCGCGCAAGCGCTGGCGCGTCCTTGTGTTCTCGTTCATCAAGGCTTTCATGTTTCATACCTCCAGGATGCCGGCCGGCATCCAGATACAACTTTTCGATCCGCAGACGGCTTCGCGCCGCGAATGGGCGCAATTGCACGCTTACCGGCGCGCCCGCCATCACGAAGACCAACCGGGCGAGCCCTTGACGCCCGAAGCCGACTTCGAGCATGAACTGATGCAGCGGCATCCGCTGTTCGAAGCGCGCCGCCTCATGGCCATACGCGATGGCGGCTACGTCGGTAACCTGCTGCTGGGGTTTCGCCGCGACGGGTCCCCCGGTTGCGAAGACCACGCAGCATTCGTCGACGCCGGCGGAGGCGTGCTGGGCGGTCTGCGGCGCCAGGGCATAGGCACCGCGTTGCTGGCCGCGCTGCATACCTTCATGCAGGGCAGCGGCCGGACGGTGGCGACATTGAAGGTTCACAGACCGGAGGGGCATGCATTCATGTCCGCCATCGGTGCCCGGGAGAAATACCGCAGTGTCGAAAATCGTCTTGCACTGGAGGGACTGCAATGGAGTGAACTGGCCCAATGGCAGGCTCACGCCACCGCACCCTCGAATGGGCTGCACTGGGAGACGCATGCGGGGCGGGTGCCCTTCGAGCGCCTCGGACAGCTGATGGAGCCGCTCTCCGTGCTGATCAACGAACAACCGCTGGGCTCACTGGAAATCCCCCGGATTCGCTACGAGCTGCAGGGTTATGAAAGCTGGTACGCGGCGATGGACCGGCGCGGAGGCGACCATTTCCTCGTCATGCTGCTGCACGGCAAGGACCTGGCAGCGGTCTGCGATGCAAGCTGGGACGCGCGCTTTGCGGACCGCGTCTACCAGCAGTTGACCGCTGTGGCCAGCCCCTGGCGCGGCAAGGGGCTGGCCAAGGGCGTCAAGGCGGCCATGTTCGATCTGGTTCGCAAGTGGCATCCGGAGGTACGCACAGTCATCACCAACAACGCCAATACCAACGCCGCCATGCTGTCGATCAACCGACGCCTCGGTTTTGCGGCGCACCGGCAGGACGCGACCTGGCAAGTCAGCGTTGATGCCCTGGGGCGCTGGCTGTCGGCAAGCCGGCACGGCGCCGGCGACTGAAAGGCCTTACTCCACCCGCGAAACCGCAGCAGGTTTAAACCCCAGATCCGCCGCCTTGCCCTTGCGCGCCCGCGCACCACGCGCATTGTTCAGGCTGCGGATCTCCAGCGTTTCCTCGCGCACCTTTCCGCCGCGGCCGATGCCTTCGATCTTCACGCTGCGGGTGTAGGCCGCCGCGCCGGCCAGCGTGTCTTTGGCATCCAGGTCGATCAGCACCAGACCGCGGCCGCCGGCCGACTGGGTCTTGAGTTCGCTGATCTCGAAGGTCAGGAAGCGGCCGCCGGTGGATGCGCAGGCCACATGCGTGGCCGGGTTCAGCGGCGCGGCACCGCTGCTACCCGACACGTGGGAAGGTTTGCAAATCGTCTCGCCCTCGGCGCAGCTGATGAAGGCCTTGCCGCCCTTGAGCCGCGTTGTCATGTTTTCGAGCGTCGCCAGGAAGCCGTAGCCGCCGCTGCCGCTGAGCAACAGCGTCGCGCTGGCCGGCCCGGCGAAATAATGCGCCGGATGGGTGCCGCTCTCCAGGTCGATCAAAGTGGTCACCGGCTGGCCGTCGCCGCGCGCGCCCGGCAGCATGGCGACCGGGATCGAATAAACCCGTCCCGTGCCTTTGGCCGCGGTGCCGAAGACCAGCAGCGTATCCACCGTGCGGCATTCAAAGGTGCCATACAGGCCGTCCCCCGCCTTGAAGGCAAAACTGGCGGCATCGTGGCCATGGCCGCTGCGCGCGCGCACCCAGCCCTTGGCACTGACGACCACGGTGACCGGTTCGTCCAGCACCTTGACTTCGAGCACGGCTTTTTTCTCGGCCTGGATCAAGGTGCGGCGCAGGTCGGCAAACTGCTTCGCATCGGCCTCGATCTCCTTGATCATCAGGCGGCGCAGTGCCGCCGGGCTGCCAAGGATTTCTTCGAGCCTGCCCTGCTCTTCGCGTAAATTCTTGAGCTCCTGCTCGATCTTGATGGCCTCGAGCCGCGCGAGCTGGCGCAAGCGGATTTCAAGAATATCTTCGGCCTGCCGGTCGCTGAGATTAAAACGCGCGATCAGCGCGGCTTTCGGCTCCTCGGCCTGGCGGATGATGGCGATCACCTCGTCGATGTTGAGCAGCACCAGCTGCCGGCCTTCGAGGATGTGGATGCGGTCCAGCACCTTGTCCAAGCGGTGCTGCGAGCGCCGCTGGATGGTGCTCTGCCGGAAGCTGATCCACTCGGTAAACATCTGCCGCAAGTTTTTCTGCGTGGGCCGGCCATCGAGCCCGACCATGGTCAGATTGATGCTGGACGAGCTTTCCAGGCTGGTGTGCGCCAGCAAGGTGGTGATCAGCTCGCTCTGGCTGATGCGGCTGGTTTTGGGCTCAAACACCAGGCGCACGGCGGCGTCCTTGCTGGACTCGTCGCGCACCACGTCGAGCACGGCGAGCACGGTCTGCTTGAGCTGCACCTGGTCCAGGCTCAGCGCCTTCTTGCCCGCCTTGATCTTGGGGTTGGTGATCTCTTCAATTTCTTCCAGCACACGCTGGGTGCTGACGCCGGGCGGCAGCTCCTGCACCACCAGTTGCCACTGGCCACGCGCTAGGTCCTCGATCTTCCAGCGTGCCCGCACCTTGAGCGAGCCGCGGCCGGTGCTGTAAGCGGCGGCGATGTCGGCAGCGGTCGAGATGATCTGTCCGCCGCCGGGATAGTCCGGCCCCGGGACTAGCGCATACAGCTCGTCGTCCGGCAGTTTGGGCGTCTTGATCAGTGCGATGCAGGCATCGGCCACTTCACGCAGGTTGTGGCTGGGGATCTCGGTGGCCAGGCCGACAGCGATGCCGCTGGCGCCGTTGAGCAGGGTGAAAGGCAAGCGCGCCGGCAACTGCTTCGGTTCCTCGAAAGACCCGTCGTAGTTGGGCACGAAGTCCACCGTGCCTTCGTCGAGTTCGTCGAGCAGCAGGGTGGTGATTTTGGCCAGCCGCGCCTCGGTGTATCGCATGGCCGCCGCGCCGTCGCCGTCCCGGCTACCGAAGTTGCCCTGACCATCGATCAGCGGGTAACGCTGGCTGAAGTCCTGCGCCATGCGCACCATCGCGTCATACGCTGCCTGGTCGCCGTGCGGGTGGTATTTGCCCAGCACATCCCCGACCACGCGCGCGCTTTTGACCGGCTTGGCGCCGCCAGCGCCAGAAAAGCCCAGGCCCATGCGCGCCATGGCAAACATGATGCGGCGCTGCACCGGCTTCTGGCCGTCGCAGACATCGGGCAGGGCCCGGCCCTTGACAACGCTAAGCGCGTATTCGAGGTAGGCACGTTGCGCATAAGCGGCCAGCGATTCCTGATCGGGCTGTTCGGGGGCGGCTGGCGGCGGGGGGGTAAAAAGATCGTCCATCGGTGTCAGGGGTGTCGCAGGTCAATACATGGGGGAAAAAGTCCCGCCGGCGCGGTCAGTCGGTCAAAAAGTGCTGTTGCCCGAGGTGGTTTGCGGGCGGCGGATCTGCCCGTTCGAAAACAGCAGGATGTTGCGCGAACGGTGCGTATCAGGCCAGGCGCCGAAATGGCCGAGCAGGCCGCGCAACCAGTTCTGCGCCGCTGCCACGTCCGTCAGGGGCGGCACCTTCAGGTTGGTGGCGATGACGCGGAACTGCATCGACACGCCGGGCAGGAAGTCGCTTTCAATGCGCAGGCCGCTGACCAGCAGCCGGGTCGCCAGCGAATCGACCTGTCCGTCGTCTTCCAGGTCTTGGGCCACCACGGCAAACAGCTGTTCGGTGATGCGCGCCGCGGTGTCGCTGTCGCTGATGGCGCGGCGTATGCGGTTGGCAGCTTCCAGAATGAGTTTTTCCTTGGCGTCGACGCCCAGTTCGTTAACCAGCCCGCTGAAGTTGTGGATGGCAATCAGGTAGAGCGCGCCGCCGTATTTCACTTTCTGGGCGCGGTTGATGGCCGGCCGCAGCCGATCGATCAGCACCGCCAGACTGGACAGGCCGGTCAGGGGGTCGGTCACCTTGGCGGCGAGACCGCGCAGCCGGCCTTCGTTGAGCAGACGGCTGCGCCAGACCAGCGCCAGGTAGGTGGGCGGCCCCTGCGCCAGGAGCAGCATCGCCACCGGCCAGTAGTTGGCCCTGGAATCCATGCTGCCCAGCAGGAACAAAACGGCGACCAGCGCACCCGCCACGTGCCCCAGCAGCAACCACCACTTCCAGGGCCCCGAAATACGCCAGGCCGGCAAACACAGCACCAGCCAGGACAGAAGCAGCAAAGTCCCCAGGCCGTAACTGCTCGCCAGCACCGCCATGGGTGAATCATCGACCAGCCGCAGCCCGGCCAGACCCAGCGCGATCAGCAGCGTGGCGGCCATCAAGACCTTGTCGGCAGCGCTAGTCGTGCGTTTTCGCAGCAGCCATATGTGCAGGCCGGCAATGGCGGCCGGCCCCAGGATCAGCAGGACGACTTCAATGTGCTGGACCGGCCAGCGCATCTGGCGCCCGGCCAGCAACACCAGAGTGACCCCCACCAGGTAGCCGCCAAGCGCAAACAGCGTGGGTTCGTCATAGGCATAGGCAACGATCAGGCTCAGCAGCATGACCAGTCCCAGCACGCCGACGGCGATACCCAGGACAAAGGTATCGGGGTTGAAGACCGGACTCACCTGGCCTTAGTCCCGCTCGACCCGGAATTCCGGTGCGACCGGTGTCTGCACTACCAGCGTGGGCTGCTGGTTGCCACGACCCTGAGCGCCACTGGCCGGCTGGCTGCGGGCGCCGCCCATCATTTCCATGCGCACCCGCCCGGTACGGCGCGCGTCGCTCACCATGCTGGGAGGCCTCAGGTGCGCATACAGCTGCATCACGGTCTTGACATAGTTTTTGGTCTCGGGATAGTTCGGAATGCGGTTGCCGGCGCGCTGCACGGCGCCTTCGCCAGCGTTGTAGGCCGCAACCGCCAGTTCCAGCTGCCCCGGGAACATGTCAATCAGGTAGCGCAGATGGCGCGAGCCGGCGCGGATGTTGGTCTTGGGGTCGGTCAGCTTTTTCTCGATCGGCGTCTTGTTGTCGGACCGGACGCCATATTGCTGAGCCGTTGGCGGCATCAGTTGCATCAGGCCAACCGCACCCTTGGGTGACACCGCATGGGTGTTGAAGCCCGACTCGGTGGCAATCAGCGCCTGCAGCAATTCGTAGTCGATGTTCTGCGCCACCGAGGCCTCGCGCAGAAGGTGCTTAACGGCCTTGTAATTGGGCGAAACGTCGAAAAAAGCCAGCAGCTTGGGCGGCGCGCCGCTCGCGCCAGCGTTGTAAGCCGGCAGCCTGCGGTTGCCGCGACTGGTGTCAAAGGTCTCGCCACTGCGGAAAAACAGCTGATAGCGCTCGTCCAGCCGCTCGGCAGAAAAGTGCGCCACGCCGGCATTGTCAACATAACCCCAGACATCGGCGCGGGCCGGCGCGGCCAGCAGCAGCGTCACAACAACCATCAAAAATGATAGCTGCCTACGCCCGACAGATAAGGGCTGAAGCCACCTTTTATGCATCAACATGGCCCTGCCGGTGCCGTCGCATCGTTGTTTTCATGTCTGCCTTTAAATGTCGATTTCCACGGTGTCCCCGTGGAGTTCCATCAACTCGCGCCGCGCGGCGGCCTCACCCTTGCCCATCAATTTGGTCACCAGGGACTCGGTCTGCGCGAAGTCCAGCTTACCCAATTGAACCGGCAACAGCCGCCGGGTATCAGGATTGAGTGTGGTTTCCCACAATTGTTCCGCATTCATTTCGCCCAGACCCTTGAAACGGCTGATCGCCCAGGCGCCTTCACGAACGCCTTCTTTGCGCAACTTGTCGAGAATTGCCAGCAATTCACCCTCATCGAGCGCGTACGCCTTGGATGCGGGCTTCTTGCCACGCGCTGGCGCGTCGACCCGGAACAGCGGCGGCCTGGCAACAAACACATGGCCGGCTTCTATCAGTTTGGGGAAATGCCTGAAAAACAGGGTCAGCAACAACACCTGGATGTGTGAACCGTCCACATCGGCGTCCGACAGAATGCAGACCTTGCCGTATCGCAGGCCGCTGAGGTCGGGCGTATCGTTGGGGCCGTGCGGGTCGACCCCGATAGCGACCGCGATGTCGTGAATTTCGGTGTTGGCAAACAGCCGGTCGCGCTCGACTTCCCAGGTGTTGAGCACCTTGCCGCGCAGCGGCAGGATGGCTTGGCTTTCCTTGTCACGGCCCATCTTGGCGCTGCCGCCGGCCGAGTCGCCCTCGACCAGGAACACCTCGTTGTGTGCCAGGTCGCGGCTTTCGCAGTCGGTCAGCTTGCCGGGCAACACGGCCACGCCAGAGCCCTTGCGCTTTTCAACCTTCTGGCCGGCCTTTTGCCGGCTTTGCGCGGCCTTGATGGCCAGTTCGGCGAGCTTTTTGCCGTAGTCGACATGCTGGTTCAGCCACAGCTCCAGCGTCGGGCGCACAAAGCTGGACACCAGCCGCACCGCGTCACGCGAATTCAGGCGCTCCTTGATCTGGCCCTGGAACTGCGGATCCAGCACCTTGGCCGAGAGCACATAACTGGCGCGCGCAAACACGTCCTCGGGCAAGAGCTTGACGCCCTTGGGCAGCAGTGAATGCAGGTCCACAAAACTCTTGACCGCCTGAAACACGCCGTCGCGCAGGCCGCTTTCATGCGTGCCGCCGGCACTGGTCGGGATCAGGTTGACGTAACTCTCGCGCACCGGCTGACCGTCTTCGGTGAAGGCCAGGCACCACTGGGCGCCCTCGCCTTCGGCAAAACTGTCGTGCGCGGCATCGGCAAAACCTTCGCCTTCAAACAGGGGAATCACCGGATCGGCCGGCAGGGTCTGCATCAAATAGTCACGCAGACCGCCCTTGTAAACCCAGGTCTGCACTTCCTTGGTCTTTTCCACCACCAGCGTCACTGTGACGCCGGGCATCAGCACCGCCTTGCTGCGCAACAAATGGGTCAGTTCGGCCATCGGCAAGGCCGAGGTTTCAAAATATTTGGCATCCGGCCAAGCCCGCACCGTGGTGCCGGACTTGCGGTCGCCGTCGCCTGCCTTGCGCAGGTGCAGCTTCTCGGTGACGTCGCCGGCCTCGAACACCAGCTTGGCCACCATGCCGTCGCGGTACGAGGTGGCTTCCAGCCGTTTAGACAGCGCATTGGTCACGCTGACGCCGACGCCGTGCAGGCCGCCGGAGAAGCTGTAGGCCCCGCCCTTGCCCTTGTCGAACTTGCCGCCGGCGTGCAGGCGGGTGAACACCAGCTCGATCACCGGCGCTTTTTCCTCCGGGTGC
>NZ_JACDDD010000041.1 GCF_013817205.1 Polaromonas sp. | reverse complement strand
CTCCTGGTGCGATACGAAAAGCTTGACCGCAGCTTTGTCGCGCTGAACCACTTGGCTGCATCCATCATGGCACTACGCAAGATCAAATTGGACGTAAATATTATTTACGGATAGGTTCTAAGTCGCTGTTGCAAGCTAATTTTGAAAACAGGTAAATCGACTATGGGACTCAACTTCAAGTCACAATTCCAACTCGAAGAGGTCTATTCCAATGCCGACTCCAACTGCTCTAACAAAATCCGATCGTCTGGATGCTTGGTTTGATGGCTCAGCGATATGCATCATCGCTACCGGTTCGCACGGGGATCCTCTGGACTTGAGCGAACACGAAGTTGAAGAGTTCATTGCCAAACTGAAGGACTGTTTGGAGCAAGCAAAAAAATGAGCTTCTGGGCACGTCAAAATACTTCACGGCGCCCGATTCAGTCCGCTTCCCCCACCAGATAAGCCTGCATCAACGCCTCATCAGCCAACAGCGACTGCGCCGCCTCGGCCACCACGCGACCGGACACCAGCACAGCTGTTTGCCGGCAAAAAAAGTGTGAAGCCCGCCGATAGGCCGGATTTTGTGCGGCACGGCTTCCTTGCGGTTGCCGTACCGTGACTGCCATTAATCTGGGCCGTTTGTCACCAAACGGCTCGGTGCTACCTACCCGCACACTCCGGGGGCCCCGTCAACGTGTGCCTACTTGGTATTGCTGCGCGTAGAGATTGCTCGTTTCACCCGTCCCGGGTTGCCCCGGTCCGACTCGTCTCTGTAGCTCTGATCCTCACCTCACGGTGGACAGCTGTTAGCTGCTACGCTGCCCTTTGCAGTCCGGACCTTCCTCCAGTGCGGTGTTTCCACCCTTGCACCAGCGGCAGTCTGGCGTGCTTCACACCTGCATTATCCCGGCAATTGACATGCTATGAATTCAGTAGCACATTGCGCAGGCGGGATATGGGCTGGAAGCCTGTTTGAAGCTTAAAATGGCGCCAGATCCGAAAAACAGATCCAGAGAGCCCCCATGATCCGCCTGACCGAACTCAAGCTGCCGCTTGACCATCCTGAAGACGCCCTGCCCGCGCTGATCCGGCGCACGCTCGGCATCCAGCCCGACCAGTTGCACAGCCACACCGTTTACAAACGCAGCTACGACGCGCGCAAACAAAAGCTGCTGCTGGTCTACATCGCCGATGTGGAGGTGGGCAGCGCCGACCTGGAAGCCACTCTGCTGGCAAAGTTCGGCAACAACCCGCACATCCGGCCCGCGCCGGACCAAAGCTACCGCCTCGTCGCCACCGCTAGCCAAGCGCCCCTCGTGCGCCCGGTCGTTGTGGGTTTCGGCCCCTGCGGCATTTTTGCGGCGCTGCTGCTGGCACAAATGGGCCTGAACCCCATCGTGCTGGAACGTGGCAAGAAAGTGCGGGAGCGCACCAAGGACACATGGGGCCTGTGGCGCAAACGTGTGTTGAACCCCGAATCGAATGTGCAGTTCGGCGAAGGCGGCGCCGGCACATTCTCCGACGGCAAGCTCTGGAGCCAGATCAAGGACCCGCGTTTCCTGGGCCGCAAGGTCATGACGGAATTCGTCAAGGCCGGCGCGCCGGAAGAGATTCTTCTGGTCAGCAAGCCGCACATCGGCACCTTCAAGCTGGTCAAGGTGGTTGAGCACATGCGCGAGCAGATCATCGCCATGGGTGGTGAGATACGTTTTGAGCAGCGCCTGAGCGACGTGCTTATCGAGCAAGGTCATGTTCGCGGTCTGACGGTAGAAAACCTGGCAGACGGCAGCAGCTACGAGATACGCGCCGACCATGTGGTGCTGGCACCGGGCCACAGTGCGCGCGACACCTTTGCCATGCTGCACGAGCGTGGCGTTTACATGGAGGCCAAGCCCTTTTCGGTTGGCTTTCGCATCGAACACCCGCAAGGCCTGATCGACCGCGCGCGCCTGGGGCAACATGCCGGCCACCCGCTGCTGGGCGCGGCCGACTACAAGCTGGTGCACCACGCTGCCAATGGCCGCTCGGTCTACAGCTTCTGCATGTGCCCGGGTGGCACCGTGGTGGCTGCCACCTCGGAAGAAGGCCGCGTGGTGACCAACGGCATGAGCCAGTACTCGCGCAACGAGCGCAATGCCAATGCCGGCATCGTCGTGGGCATCACCCCCGCCGACTACCCGGGCGGGCCGCTGGCCGGAATCGCCTTCCAGCGCACACTGGAATCGAACGCCTTTACCCTGGGCGGCGGCACTTACGAAGCGCCGGGCCAGCTGGTCGGCGACTTCGTGGCGGGCAAAGCCTCGACGCAGCTCGGCAGTGTCGAGCCTTCCTACAAACCGGGCGTGTTGATGACCGACCTGGCTGGTGCCCTGCCTGACTACGCCATTACCGCCATGCGCGAGGCGCTGCCGGTGTTCGGCAAAAAAATCCGCGGCTTCGATATGTTTGATGCTGTGCTGACCGGTGTGGAGACCCGCACCTCCTCGCCGCTGCGCATCACGCGTGGTGATGATCTCCAGAGCCTCAACGTCAAGGGCTTGTACCCGGCCGGCGAGGGCGCGAGTTACGCCGGCGGCATTTTGTCAGCGGGTGTGGACGGCATCGAGGTCGCCGAGGCGGTGGCAATCAGCATGACAGGCATGCCGGGCAGCGCATGAACGACGACGTTCGCTGCTCCGACAGGGCCACGCCGGCTTGCGCGGCAATTGCCCTGCCCCGTCTTCACGCACAGCCCCGACAATCATGAAAACCGTACTGGCCACGCCGTGTGCCCCACCCTTCCCCTTCTTCAGGAACTGAGCCCATGACCGACACCCCTCCCGTCACCACAGAACAGCCGGCACGCAGCGGCAAGCGCCCGCCAGCCAAAGCGCCCCGGCAACGCCAGCCCAGCCCGGTGCTGGAGCGCCTGTTCGAGCTCTACCCCAAGCTGTTCGGCGCGAAGTTCCTGCCACTCAAGCTCGGTGTGTTCCAGGACCTGCTGGCGCGCCATCCGGAAGACTTCAAGAAGGACGAACTCAAGATCGCCATGGGCCAACATGCGCGCTCTACGCCTTACCTCGAAAGTGTGGCCGCAGGCCTGCCCCGGCATGACCTCGACGGCAATCCGGTCGAGCCGGTCGCGCCCGAACATGTTCACCACGCCATTCTGGAAATTTTCCGCCGGCGCCAGGCCCGCTCACGCGAGGACCTGCGCCCGCGCCTGCAATTGCGGTTGATCGCTGCCATCGAGGCTTCCGGCCTGAGCCGCGAAGACTATGCGGCGCTAGTGCGGGTGCAGGACGAAGCCACCAATGCGCTGGTCGATGACGCATTGGCCGAACTGGCCGTGCAGGCGGCCAAACGCGAAGCCCTGCTGCGTGCCTTTGAGGCCAGCGGAAAAACCGAGGCCGAGTTTGCCGACATGTATGGCATGAACTCGGCCGAAGTGGCTGCCACGCTGGCGCGCGTGCGCGTCGACCAGGCCGCGAAAGCCACCGCCACGGCATAAAAAAAGCCGCTGCAGTTGCAGCGGCTTTTTACTTTGCGGCGGCTCTCAGACCTGGCCGGGCTGGGCGTTCTGCAGGGCAGCTATGCGCTCTTCGATGGGCGGGTGCGTGGCAAACAGCTTGCCCATGGTGCCGGTGATGCCCATGGCTTCCACCGCCTTGGGAAGCTGGCCCGGCACCATGCCGCCCAGGCGCGCCAGCGCGTTGATCATCGGCTGCCGCTTGCCCATCAGTTGTGCGGCGCCGGCGTCGGCGCGGAACTCGCGGTGGCGCGAGAACCAGGCCACCACGATGGCAGCGGCAAAACCGAGCACGATGTCGAGCACGATGGTGCTCACGTAGTAACCAATGCCTGGGCCGGAGTTGCTGCTGCTGCCCCTGCGCAGAAAGCTGTCCACCGCGTAACCGATCACGCGGCTCAAGAACACCACAAAGGTATTCATCACGCCCTGGATCAGCGTCATGGTGACCATGTCGCCATTGGCCACGTGGGCGATCTCGTGGCCCAGCACGGCCTCGATCTCCTCACGCGTCATGCCCTGCAGCAGGCCGGTGGATACCGCGACCAGCGAGGAGTTCTTGAAGGCGCCCGTGGCGAAGGCATTCGGTGCACCCTCGAAGATACCGACTTCAGGCATGCCGATGCCGGCCGTGGTGGACAGCTTGCGCACGGTCTCGACAATCCAGGCCTCGTCGGCGTTTTGCGGCTCGTTGATGACACGCACGCCCGAGCTCCATTTGGCGACGGGCTTGCTGATCAGCAGCGAGATGATGGCGCCGCCGAAACCGATGACAGCGGCGAAACCGAGCAGCATGCCCAGGTTCAGGCCTTGCGGCGTGAGGTAGCGGTTGACGCCCAGCAGGCTGGCAACAATGCCCAGCACCACCACCACCGCAAGGTTGGTCATCACAAACAGGAAAATGCGTTTCATGGGTTCTCCGTGGGGTCGGTAAAAAAGGTCCGCTTCGCGCAGGATATGAGGCCGTCAGGACCCATATCAAGTGCCGGCGGCTCGGCTGCTGTTATCTGTTGTTATCTGTTGTTCTGGATTCTTGCAGCGGGCTTTTGCGGCCTGAAGACGAGTGAGTCATCATAAAAGGAAAAGTTCTCGTTTTCCGGCCACCAGCCGGGCACCCCGAGCACTGGCATCGGCGTGAACGGCTTGCCGGCGAGTTTTTCGGCGCTCATGTCCTGCGCCACCCAAGCATCCAAATCTGCTATTGCTTTGATAGCTACTGGCGCCCGGTAGACGTGGGCTGTGACCGGTTTTCGGGGGTAAGCCAGCTTTTCCAGCAAGGCATGGCCGAACAGCACCAGTTGCGCCTGTTGCCAAAGAGGCCGCAGGTCGACAAACAACCCGCGCCAGTCTCTCGCCAGCAGCGCGTCCCACAGCGGACCGGGCGCCGACAGCAGGGCGGCGTTTTCGTCGAACACCGTGAGGGCGTCGCGCACCGGTCCGCGCAGGGGCGCTACACCGGTGACGGCGATCTCGGCCGCCTGGAGTTCGTTGAGTCTGGCCTTGGTCAGCGGGAAACCTAGCCAGCACAGGCCGTTGAAAAAATCGTGCAGGTTGTCGCGGGTCGGCACCGAGCCTGATTCGAAGATGAACTGCTCGTAGGCCTGGCCGGCAGGCAAGGCCGATTGCGGCACAAAAAGCCGTGGCGCGCCGGGCTCGCTGTTCAGCGCTTCGTGGAAGGCGGCGCCGCCGTGGATGGCCAGCGCCACCCGTTCGCCGGATTCGCGCCAGGGTGCGAGCCACGGGCGGCCCCAGTCCACCGGCCAATCAGGGTCAGCCGCGTTAGGGGGCATCCGTTCCTGACGGCCGCCCGGGGCTACTTCGTCAACTTCCACGCCAGCGCTTCGCCTGATCGCAGCGGCTTGAGTTCAGCTTCGCCAAACGCAAAACTCTCAGGCGGCGTCCAGCTTTCCTGCGTCAGCGTGATGCTGCCGCTGTTGCGCGGCAGGCCGTAAAAATCGGCGCCGTTGAAACTCGCAAAGGCTTCCAGCCTGCCCAGCGCACCGGCTGCGTCAAAGGCTTCGGCGTACAGTTCCATCGCCGCATGGGCGGTGTAACAACCCGCGCAGCCGGTCGCGTGTTCCTTGAGGTGCGCCGGGTGTGGGGCGCTGTCGGTGCCAAGAAAAAAGCGCGGGTTGCCGCCGGTGGCGGCTTCGATCAGTGCCAGCCGGTGGGTCTCGCGCTTGAGCACGGGCAGGCAGTAGTAGTGGGGCCGGATGCCGCCGGTAAAAATCGCGTTGCGGTTGTACAGCAGGTGGTGCGCGGTAATGGTGGCGCCAGTGAAATCACCGGCATCCCGCACATAATGCGCGGCTTCTTTCGTCGTGATGTGCTCGAAAACGATCCTCAGTTCCGGGAAGTCGCGGCGCAGCGGGATCAGCTGGCTGTCGATGAACACGGCTTCGCGGTCGAACAGGTCAATCTCCGGGCTGGTCACTTCGCCGTGCACCAGGAGCAGCAGGCCCTCGCGCTGCATGGCTTCCAGGGTCTTGTACGTCTTGCGCAGGTCGGTCACGCCTGCGTCGCTGTTGGTGGTGGCACCGGCCGGGTAAAGCTTGAGCGCGACCACGCCGGCATCTTTGGCGCGCTTGATCTCGTCAGGCGCCAGATTGTCGGTCAGGTACAGCGTCATCAGCGGCTCGAAGGCTACCCCCGCCGGCACGGCGGCTTGAATACGCTCACGGTAGGCGCCCGCCTGTGCAGCAGTGGTCACTGGCGGCCGCAGGTTGGGCATGATGATGGCGCGGCCAAACTGCGCCGCCGTGTGGGGAACCACGGTGCGCAGGGCTTCGCCGTCGCGCACATGCAAGTGCCAGTCGTCCGGGCGGGTGATGGTGATTTGGGTCATGACGCCATTGTCCCAAAAACAAAAAGCACCCGAAGGTGCTTTTTTGGACAGGCCCGAAAGACGTTTAGTGAGCGAGGATCTTGTTGAGAAAGTCCCGCGTACGTTCCTTGCGGTTTTCAGGATGGGTGAAAAATTCGTCCTTGGTGCAGTCTTCCAGGATCTTGCCCCCCACGTCCATGAAGATGACCCGGCTGCCCACTTTCTTGGCGAAGCCCATTTCGTGGGTGACCACCATCATGGTCATGCCATCCGTGGCCAGGCTCATCATGCAGTCGAGCACCTCGCCGACCATCTCAGGGTCGAGCGCCGAGGTCGGCTCGTCGAACAGCATGGCAATCGGGTCCATGCTGAGCGCACGGGCAATCGCCACACGCTGTTGCTGGCCGCCCGAGAGCTGGCCGGGGAACTTGTCCTTGTGCGCCATCAGGCCGACGCGGTCCAGGTATTCGAGGCCATGGGTTTTGGCCTCTTCCTGGCTACGACCCAGTACCTTGATCTGGGCGAGCGTGAGGTTTTCGGTCACGCTCAAGTGCGGAAACAGTTCGAAGTTCTGGAACACCATGCCGACGCGCGAGCGCAGCTTGGGAAGATCGGTCTTGGGATCATGCACGGCCTGGCCGTCTACAAAAATCTGGCCCTTCTGGAAAGGCTCCAGCGCGTTGATGACCTTGATCAGGGTGGACTTGCCTGAGCCGGACGGGCCGCAGACCACCACCACCTCGCCTTTTTTTATCTTGGTGCTGCAGTTGTTGAGCACCTGGACGGCGCCGTACCATTTGGACACTTCTTTGAGTTCGATCATTTGATTCTCCGGTACCGTGTGCGGTTGTTTGTTTGTTTAGCGAATGATGGCGATCTTGTTCTGCAGCTTCTTGACGATGTAAGACAAGCCAAAACAGATGACGAAATAAACCACGGCGGCCAGCAGGTAGGCCTCTTCGGGTCGGCCGTAGATCTTGCCGGCGGTGGTCAGGCCCTTGAGCAAGTCATAGGCACCGATGGCGTAAACCAGCGAGGTATCCTGGAACAGGATGATGGTCTGCGTCAGCAAAATTGGAACCATATTGCGGAAAGCCTGCGGCAAAATAATGAGCCGCATGTTCTGCCCGTAAGTCATGCCCAAAGCCTGGCCGGCGTTAACCTGCCCGCGCGAGATGGACTGGATGCCGGCACGCATGATCTCGCTGAAGTAGGCCGCCTCAAACGCAATGAAGGTGATGATGGCCGAAATCTCCGAGCGGTTGTTGGCGCCGCCGGGAATCAGGTCAAAAAATGCGGCCGGCATCAGCAGGTAAAACCAGAGGATCACCATCACCAGTGGCACCGAGCGCATGCCGTTCACGTAAAAGGTCGCGGGGATGGCCAGCAGCTTGATGCCCGACAGGCGCATCAGCGCCAGCACCGTGCCCAGCAGGATGCCGCCTATGGTGGCAATCACCGTCAGCTGCACGCTGAAGATAAAGCCTTTCAGCACGAACTTGGAGATGATCTCCCAGTTCAGGAAACTCATGTCAAGACCAAACATGTCAGTGCCCCCCACCGGTGGCGCCGGCCACGACAAAGCCCGGAATCTGGACCTTTTTCTCGATGAAAGCCATGACACGGTTCACCGCGAAGGCCGACACCGCGTACAGGATGGTGACGGCTAGGTAAACCTCGACACCGCGCGAGGTTTCTTCCTGGGCCTGCATGGCGAACATCGTCAGTTCCGCAATTGATACCGCGAAAGCCACCGACGAATTTTTCAGCAGGTTCATGGACTCACTGGTCAGCGGCGGCATGATGATGCGAAACGCCATGGGCAGAATCACATAGCGGTAGGTCTGCGCGGTGGTGAAGCCCATGGCCATGCCGGCATAACGCTGCCCACGCGGCAGGGCCTGCACACCGGCACGCACCTGCTCGGCTATCCGCGCAGAGGTGAAAAAGCCCAGCGCGAACACCACCAGCGCAAAACCCGGCACCTGTTGCATGACCGGGAAAATCTTGGGCACCACAAAGTACCAGATGAAAATCTGGACCAGCAATGGCACGTTGCGAAAAACTTCGACCCAGACATTGGCCAAGCGCACGAGCCACGGACTGTTGGGCAAGGTGCGCAGCGTGCCCATCAGGCCGCCGGCCAGCATGGCCACCACCCACGAACAGCCTGCGACGGCCAGGGTCCAGCCCCAGGCGTCCATCATCCATTGCAGATAGGTACGGCCACTGCCGTCGTCATTCAGAAATACTTGCCAGTCCCAGCTCATGGTCACTCCGCCAAAAATAGGTACGCTGCTATCTGTTGTTGTCTGCGCTGAAAAAACAAACCCCGCCAGAACTGCCGCAGACGGGGTTTGTGTTCAGCTCAAGCCGGAATTACTTCTTGGCGTAATCTTCCATCGGCTTGTCGTTCGGCGTGGCCCAGGCGGTCTTGGTGCTTTCGCTGACAGCCAGGCCAACCCGGGTATTTTTCGGCGGAATCGGCTGCATGAACCACTTGTCCCAGATTTTGGCCATGTCGCCGGACCTGATCATGCCGGAGATGGTGTCGGCACCGATCTTCTTCAGCGCAGCATCATCCTTGCGGATCATGATGGCGATGGGCTCCACGCTCAGGACTTCACCAACAATTTTAAAATCCGCAGGCACTTTGGCGGTAGCAATGTTGCCGGCCAGGATCGAGCCGTCCATCACAAAGGCATCAGCCCGGCCGGACTCGAGCAGCAAAAAGCTGTCTGAGTGGTCTTTGCCGAAGATTTCCTTGAAGTCAATGCCGCCGGCGCGCTCATTCTTGCGCAGGGTCTGCACGGATGTTGTGCCGGTGGTGGTAGCGACGTTTTTGCCGTTGAGCTGGGCGATCGAGGTGATGCCGGAGTTGGCTTTCACCGCGATGCGCACTTCTTCAACAAAAGTGGTCGGCAGGAAAGACACGTCTTTCTGGCGGGTGGCGTTGTTGGTGGTCGAGCCGCACTCGATGTCCACGGTGCCGTTTTGCACCAAGGGGATGCGGTTTTGCGAGGTCACCGGCAGGTATTTGACTTCCAGCTTGCGGCCGACGGCTTTTTCGACATCGGCGATCACGCGCTGGCAGATTTCAACGTGGTAACCAGCGTACTTGCCGTCACCCAGGGTGTAGGACAGGGCGCCCGATGAGTCGCGAACACCCATGGTGATCACGCCGGAAGCCTTGACCTTGGCCAGCGTATCGGTGGCCTGGGCAAAAACGCCGGAGGTGGTCAGGACGGCGATTGCCAGTGCGACAAGTTTGAGTTTCATGAAATTTCCTTATGTTGATAAAAGTGTTGATGACGCCATTCTAAGGAGCAGGTCATGGGCCATTGCCCAAGGTTTACCCCAGCCCTCAACGCGCCAGCCGATGGACTGGTAAGTCCAAGAACGCGCCGGATGAACCTATGGCCGACAGCATGCGGGTAAAGCCGAAGGGCGTGAAGGCAAAGAGCATATCCGGCAAACAGCATTCCCCAAGATAGTGCCGGCGTTCAAATCGGCAGAACAGAGATGTCTCGCTAAGCAGTCTTTGTGCCAGCCCTTCAGAAGCCCTTGACAAGCCTCGTCAGAAAGTCACCCTCTCCGCATCGCAGAACGTCCCGGACTGTAAATTTGCGGCGACCGAAAAGCCAATGCTGATAAATCGCAGCTTCATGCATTTAATTTATAACCACTAAGGGTTGCTACTTAGACGCGATTTGATAGCTGGTCTTGGCGCAGTCTGGCTTTCAAGGTAATGCCAGAGCGCCTGGGCTGGGTTCTTGGCGGCAGCCTTGGTGGTGGGCCGCTCGCGGTAGACGCGCAAATCCATGGTCATCTCCAACCCCGGGCCAGCACTGACCAGTTTTTTCACGCGCAGTTCTTTCTTCACGGCGCTGAAGGGCAAAAACGCGATGCCGTGCCCCTCGATCGCCATCGCCTTGAGGCCCTCGGCCATGTCGGTTTCATACACGCGGTCCAAATGAATTGCGGTGCTGGATTGCTTGAGGATCAGATCCACCATGCGCCCCAGGTAGGCCCCGGGCGCATAGCCCAGGTAGGGCAAGGGCTGGCCGGCCCGACCCGGCAGGCGGTACAGCGGCGCGCCCTCAGCATCGGCTTTGACGAAAGGCGCCAGCACTTCCTGGCCCAAGCTGATCATCTCGTACCGGTCGGCGTCGAGTTGAAAGGGCTGCGAATCGTGGTGATAGGCGATCAGCAGGTCGCAGCTGCCTTCGACCAGACGCATCACCGCATCATGCACATTGAGGGCGATCAGCCGGCTCTTGATCGGCCCAAACTTCTCGCGCAGGCTGCTGACCCAGGCCGGGAAAAAGGTGAAAGCCAGCGAATGCGGCACCGCGAACTCGATCACGTCCTGCCCGGCCGAGTTGTGACCGCGCAGCATGGCGCGCGTCGATTGCAGGCCCTGCAGCATTTCCAGCGACTGGCTGTAGAGCGTTTCACCTGCAGGTGTCAGCCGTGTCGGGTACGAGCTGCGGTCCACCAGGTCGGTGCCGGCCCAGGCTTCCAGCGCCTGGATGCGCCGCGAGAACGCCGGCTGCGTCACATGTCGCAGCGTGGCCGAACGGCTGAAGCTGCGGGTTTCAGCAAGACTGACGAAATCTTCCAGCCATTTGGTTTCCATGCTTTTTATTATGCGAGTGCGGCGCGTCGTTTTGTCTACGGAAATCCCTCATGAACAGGGAAACAGCTGCAGACCGGGCAAGGATTGCTACCAAATCAATAGCTGCTCGCGCACAGCCATCAAGGGCTGGAGGCCAAAAACACCCTCAACCTACTCCGAACTCTGTTGCAGCGCCCACATGGCCGCGTACCGCCCACCCAGGCCCAGCAGCGCCGCGTGGGTGCCGCGCTCGATGATCTGGCCAGCTTCCATGACCAGGATTTCATGCGCATCGACCACAGTGGACAGGCGGTGCGCCACCACCAGCGTGGTCTTGTTTTCGGCGATGCTGCGCAACTCAGCCTGAATGGCGCGCTCGTTGGCCGAATCCAGCGCCGAGGTGGCTTCATCAAAAATCATGATGGGCGGGTTTTTCAGCAGGGTGCGTGCAATCGCCACGCGCTGCTTCTCGCCGCCCGAGAGTTTCAGGCCGCGCTCACCGACCATGGTGGCGTAGCCGGCCGGGGTTGAGGCAATAAAGTCATGGATGCGGGCGGCGCGCGCGGCTTCCACCACCTGGGCGCGGCTGGCACCCGGCTGGCCGTAGGCGATGTTGTATTCGACGGTGTCATTGAACAGCACCGTGTCCTGCGGCACGATGCCTATGGCCTGGCGCACGCTGGTCTGGGTCACGGCCTTGATATCCTGGCCCGCCACCTTGATGGACCCTTGCTGGACGTCATAGAAGCGGAACAACAGACGCGCCAGCGTGGACTTGCCGGCGCCCGATGAACCGACCACGGCCACCGTCTTGCCCGGCGGGATCTCGAAGCTGATGTTGTGCAGGATGGGTCGCGACGGCTCGTAGGCGAAGCTGACGTTTTCAAAACGCACGGCCGGGGAGGTCTGCAGGCTGAGCGCCTGCGCGCCAGGCAGGTCGGCGATCTCGCGCTCCTTCTCCATCAGGTTGAACATCTTGGACAGGTCGGTCAGGCTCTGCTTGATCTCGCGGTAGAGCACGCCCAGGAAACCCAGAGGAATGTAAAGCTGGATCATGAAGGCGTTCACCATGACCAGGTCACCCAGGGTCATGCGGCCCTCCACCACGCCTTGCGTGGCGCGCCAGAGCATGGCGACCAGGCCGGCGGCAATGATCAGTTGTTGGCCAGTATTGAGCAGGCTTAGCGTGGTCTGGCTCTTGACGGCCGCGCGGCGGTAGCGCAGCAGGTTTTCGTCGTAGCGTTTCGCTTCGAAGTCTTCGTTGTTGAAGTACTTGACTGTTTCGTAGTTCAGCAGCGAATCAATGGCCCGGCTGTGCGCGGACGAGTCCAGTTCGTTCATTTCCTTGCGGAACTTGGTGCGCCATTCGGTCACCGTCACGGTGAAGATGATGTAGAACACCAGCGCAATGATGGTGATGCCGGCAAACCAGACGTCGAACTTGACCGCCAGCAGGGTCAGAACCAACGTGACCTCGATCAATGTCGGGATGATGCTGTACAGGGAATACGAAATCAGCGAGTGCACGCCGCGGGTGCCGCGCTCGATATCGCGCGTCATGCCGCCAGTCTGGCGCTCGAGGTGAAAACGCAAGCTCAACGCGTGCAGATGACGAAACACCTCCAGCGAGATGCGCCGGGCCGCGCCTTCCGTCGCCTTGGCAAACACCAGTTCGCGCAATTCGGTGAAAAGCGAGGTCGACAGCCGCAGCAGGCCATAACCCACCAACAGCGCCGCCGGCACCACCAGCACCACCTGCACGTCGCCCGGCTTGAAGCTCATCGCATCGACCAGGTTTTTCAGCAGCAACGGCACACCGACGTTGGCGACCTTGGCGCCCACCATGAAGGCCAGGGCCGCCACCACCCGCCACTTGTACTCCCACAAATATGGAAACAAGCGTCTCAGGGTGGCCCAGTCAGAGCGGTTCAGGGTGGGTTCAGCGGGCGAGCCAGGTGCGGCCGGTGCGGCGGGAGAGGGAGGGAGGGGGGCATAAGAGCGCATCGGAGACAATTGTCCCCTTTAACGATTCTCCTTACCTGATTGTGCTTATGTCTACCCCACCCAGCGCCACCCAAGACCCCTTAAGCGTGAAGCTGCCCCTGGACAAGGAACTGGTACTCAAGGTGATCCCGATGCCGGCGGACTGCAACGCCAACGGTGACATTTTTGGCGGCTGGGTCATGGCGCAGGTTGACCTGGCCGGCTCGGTGATCCCGGCGCGTTATGCCGAAGGCCGCATGGCCACCGTGGCGGTCAATGAATTCATCTTCAAGCAGCCAGTGCGGGTCGGCGACATCCTGTCCTTTTATTCAGAACTGACGCGCATAGGCCGCACTTCGATGACGGTCAAGGTCGAGGTTTATGCCGAGCGCTTCCGCTCCCAGGGGCGCTACATCAAGGTCACCGAAGCCAGCGTGACCTATGTGGCCATCGACGATGCCGGTCAACCCCGGCCGGTGCCGCCATCCTCGCTGCCGCGACCGCAGTAGTTTTGCTCCGTTTTTGATAGCTGCTTACACCCGCCAATCGGGGGCTGGAGCACGATCTGATGCCTAAAAGCGACCATGCCGGCCCTGGCCGCCAGCAAAACGTGCAGCGCCCTGCAAGCCCTCGTCCAGACATTCACGGCCCCTGTCCCACTCCTGCTTGAGTGCCTGTTGCATCGGCAAATCCCATTGCGCATACGCGCTCTGGCGGTCGGCCAGCATCGTTTTCTGGGGAAACTTCGCGAGCTGATGCGCCAGCACCAGCGCGGCTTCGCGCGCCGTGCCGGTGGGCACAACGCGGTTGGCCAGGCCCATCTGCAAGGCCTCCCCCGCCTCAACCTTGCGGCCGGTCAGAATCAGGTCCATGGCATGGCCCATGCCGACGAGGCGCGGCAGGCGCACCGTGCCGCCGTCAATCAAGGGCACGCCGAAGCGGCGGCAATAGACGCCAAAGTACGCGTCTTCATCGATCACCCGCATGTCGCACCACAGCGCCAGCTCCATGCCCCCGGCCACAGCCGCGCCACTGATGGCGGCAATCACCGGCTTGCACAACTGCAGACGGGACGGCCCCATCGGACCGAGCGGCTGGACCTCTTGAGCTTCAAAGTCCAGCCCGGCAAACACGCCAGAATCAGCCTCAGGTAATTCGCGCAGCAGCTTCGCGCCGAATTGCAAATCCCATCCAGCGCAGAAATGCCCGTGGGCGCCGTGGAACACCGCGACCTTGGCGCTGTCATCGCCGTCAAAGGCAAGAAAAGCTTCGTAGAGCGCATGCGCATGGGCGCTGTCCACCGCGTTGCGCACGTCCGGCCGGTCCAGCGTGACGATGGTGACATCGCCGTCCTTTTCAATATGAATGCTCATGTTTTGTCTCCCCACCAGCCGACTCGCGGCGCAGTTGCACAAGCGGCGAGTTCATCGTCGCTGACATCGACTTCCATGCGCAGCAAGGCAGCCGCCATGGACTTGCCCAGGTTGTCCAGACGCAGGTTGCGCGCCCCGCCGCCCTGCAGCGCGTCGTGCAGCACCAGCTTGATCGCCAGGATGTTGGGCAAGTACCAGCACTCAACTTCTCCCGGTAGCCAGGGCGCAAAGTGGGCCGCTACGGCCTGCGCTGTTACCTCGCGCGCCAGCACGGCATAACCGGCCGCGTTCCAGGCAAACAGGCCGAAGTCCACCCAGTCGGCCTTGTCGCCGCTGCGCGCATGGGCCAGATCAACCAACCTGGTTTTTTGAGTGGCGGCCTTCATGTTTGCAGCACCTCCACACGGGTCCGCGATTCGACCGCTGCGCGATCGATCAGTGCCGGCCAGATGCCCAGCAGCTCACTGGTGTTGTGCAGACCCTGAAAGCCGCAGGTGTAGGCCGGCCCGCTCAGTGCCATCCACGGAAACAGCCGGCCGAAGCTGTCTGCGGCTTTTTTATCGCGCGTGCGCAGCACCAGGCGAACCCAGACCTCGTTCAGTTCCGCCAGCGCGTCAGCATCCGGCAAGGGCGCCAGCGCGCCGTGCGCCGAATTCAGCCCCGGAAATTCAACAAACAGGGCTTCGTGCGGCACGGCCTTGTCGGCCAACTGGCTTTTGACCATTTCCACCGCCGCCAGCGCCTTGTCATAGGCATCGGGCCAGCTGAAACCCCAGGTCACCTCGGCCTTGTATCCGTCGCGGTAACCGCCGACGATCTTGAGTTGCTCCGGACGCGCGTGGCCGGTGGCGCCCGTCATGCGCACCCGGTCCTGACCCAGGTCTTCCAGATGGATGGTGGACAGGTCCAGCACCACGTCGGGCGACACATAACGGTTCGGGCTGTGCACTTCATACAGCAACTGCTGGCGTACCGTGTCAAAGTTGATGCGTCCGCCAGTGCCAGGTGCCTTGGCAATGACCGCGCTGCCGTCCTCGCTGACTTCGGCAATCGGGTAACCAATGTGCGCCAGATCGGGAATAGCCTTCCAGGCCTGCCGGCTGCCGAAGTTGCCACCGCTGCCCTGGCCTGAACATTCCAGCAGATGGCCCACCGCCAGACCTTGTGCCAGGCGGTTCAGGTCTGCGGTGGTCGCTGCAGCCGCACTGTCACCAAGGTTCCAGTTGAACTCATACACCAAGGGCGCGAGAAAAAGTGCGGCGTCGGCTACCCGGCCGGTGATCACGATATCTGCGCCCTGCTGCAGTGCGGAGACGATGGGTCGTGCACCAAGATAGGCATTGGCAAACACCATGCGATCACGCACGGCATCAAAAGGCGCACCGTTGAACATGTGTGCCGGCGCGAGGCCGGAGAGCCGCTCCATGACCTCGTCGCCTGTCACAACGGCGACGCGCGCGCGCCATCCTTTTGCAGAAAAAGCATCGCGAACGGCGGCTGCCGCGCCGGTCGGATTGAGTCCTCCGGCGTTGCAGATAAAGCGTACTTTTCGCTGCGCCATCGCCGGCCACAAAGACAGAAGCATCGGCACCACGTCCCTAGCGTAGCCGAGGGAAACATCGCGCTGCAGGTCCTTCTGCAAGATGGCCAGCGTGAGCTCGGCAAGGTGGTCGCTGGCGATGTACTGGACAGCGCCCTTTTCAATGCTCGCGAGCACCGGCTCCCATGCGTCTCCGTAGAAACCCAACCCGGCACCAACCCTGATTGATTTTTTCATTGAATGCAGCTCATGATCACTCCCGTCAGATTTCAGTCAGAAACAAAGGCGTGTTCCGCGCCTGTCAATCAATGCCTATTTTTACCAAGCGGTCGCTTTGTAAAAATTTATTGTGGAGTAAAAGTGCAGTTATTGCAATTGATCATCAGCGGCATCGCGCAAGGCTGTATTTACGGCTTGATTGCCCTGGGTTTTGTCCTGATCTACAAGGCCACCGAGACGGTGAGCTTTGCCCAGGGCGAGCTCATGATGCTGGGCGCCTTCGGTGGGCTGGCCTGCATGACCATGCTGGGCTTCCCCTTCTGGCTTTCCATCCTCAGCGCCATCGCCGGTATGGCCCTGTTCGGGGTGCTGCTGGAGCGGGTGGTGATACGGCCCATCCTGGGCCAACCGGCATTTTCCATCGTGATGCTGACCATTGGCGTGGGCTACGTCGCGCGTGGGCTGATCACCATGATCCCCGGCATAGGCACGGAAACCCACACCCTGCCCGTGCCCTACAAAGACATGATCTGGCAGATCGGCGGCGACGCCAACGCCCGGGGCGCCCTGATTCTCAATGTTGAGCAGATGGCTGTCATTGGCACCACCGCCGTGTTGTGTCTGATTTTGTTCGCACTGTTCAAGCACAGCAAGCTGGGCATTGCCATGCAGGCGTCCTCGCAAAACCAGCTCGCCGCCTACTACATGGGTATCCCGGTCAAGCGGCTCAATGGTCTGGTCTGGGGTCTCGCCGCCGCAGTCGCCGCCATTGCCGGCCTGCTGCTCGCGCCGATTACCTTTGTGCACGCCAACATGGGCTTCATTGGGCTGAAGGCTTTCCCGGCGGCCGTGGTCGGCGGCTTCGGCAGCCTGCCCGGCGCGATTGTGGGCGGCCTCGTCATCGGCATCGTTGAATCGCTGGCCGGCTTTTACGCCCCTGACGGGATCAAGGATGTGGCCGCCTACATCGTGGTGCTGATCATGTTGATGGTCAAACCCAACGGATTGTTCGGCGAGAAATTGCGGAAAAAAGTCTGACCATGGGCTTGCAACTTTTCCTCGTGCCAGCGGCGACCTTCTTTTTCGAACAGAACTAAAACATGCGCTTTATATTCAAGACCGACTACGGGCAGGACATCAATCTTGCCAAACACGGCGGCCATGTCTTCTGGTACAGCGCCTTGGTGCTGCTGCTGGTGGCTGCGCCTTGGATCTTTGCGGAGTACTGGCTGGCACAGCTGACCTTCATCCTGATTTATTCGATCGCCGGCCTGGGCTTGATGCTGCTGGCCGGGTTCACAGGCCTGTTCTCGCTGGGGCACGCGGCTTTCCTCGGGGTGGGCGCCTACACCCAGGCGGTGATGACCAATGCCGGCGTGCCCTTCCCGATTGCACTGGCGTGCGCGGCGGGGCTGTCCGCTTCTGTGGGACTGGTCGTCGGGCTGCCGGCGCTGCGCGTCAAGGGCATCTATCTCGGTATCGCCACCCTGTCTTTCGGCTTCATCGTCGAAGAAGTGTTTGCGCGCTGGGAGTCTGTTACCGGCGGCAACTCGGGCATTCATATCAAGGCACCCGATATCTTTGGCTGGAATCTGAACAGCGGCGAAGAGTTTTATTTTCTATGTCTGGTGCTCACCATTGCATCGACGCTGGCCATCCTGAACCTCTTGCGCTCGCCCACCGGCCGGGCATTCGTCGCTATCCGCGACTCTGAAATTTCTGCGCAGAGCATGGGCATTCATCTGGCCCGCTACAAGACGCTCTCGTTTGCGCTGTCCGCCGCGCTCGCAGGCATTGCCGGGGCGCTCTACGCGCACAAGCTTCAGTTTATTTCGCCGGACCAGTTCAACATCCTGCAATCCATTGAGCTGCTGCTGCTGATCGTGGTCGGCGGTGTCGGGTCCGTGCATGGCGCTTTTTTGGGGGCGATCTTCCTTATTTCCATGCCGCAGGCTATCGCGCTGACCAAAGACTATTTGCCCGCCGCCATTGGTCAGGCACCGGGTCTGCAGGGTGTGGTCTACGGCATGGTGCTGATCGCCTTTGTGCTGTTTGAGCCGCTGGGTCTGTATGGCCGCTGGGTGAAAGTACGCACCTATCTGCAGACCTTTCCGTTTTACCGCAAGGGCATGTTCAAGCGTCAAAAGTCCTTCCAGAAATCGGACCGCCTGAAATGACCCCCCCGCTTTTCACACCGTGTAACACGCTGCCCCACAAGGCGGCCGCTGCGCCTGCGGCCGGGCATAGCCGGTTCCGCGGTTCCTGCTTGAAAGCGGGGGAATTCATTACTGCTTGCTGCTCCGGCGCATGGGATGGCCTTGCGGAAAGTTTTATGCTCCAAGGTATTCGTCCATGAATGATGTTCTGTTATCTGCAAGGAATCTCAGCGTCCGTTTTGGCGGCGTGCTGGCGGTCAACAACGTCAGCTTTGACGTCAAGCAAGGCGAAGTATTCACCCTGATAGGCCCCAACGGTGCGGGCAAGACCACGGTGTTCAACCTGATCAGCCGCATCTACACGCCGACCACCGGAGAGATCGACTACATGGGCGCGAGGCTGACCGACCAGCCGCCGCACAAGATCGCCGCGCTGGGCATTGCACGGACTTTCCAGAACATCGAACTGTTCGAACATGCGACGGTGCTGCACAACCTGCTGATCGGCCGCCACACACACCGGCAGACCGGTCTGTGGAGGGAGATTTTCTTCACGAAGAAAACCCGTGAAGCCGAAATGCAGGCGCGCGAAAAGGCCGAGCAGATCATCGACTTTCTGGACCTGCAGCACTACCGGGATTCCTATGTCGCCGGTCTGCCCTATGGCGTGCGCAAGGTGGTCGAACTGGCTCGGGCACTGTGCACCGAACCCAAGCTGCTGCTGCTGGACGAACCTTCCTCAGGTCTCAATGTAGAGGAAACCGACGACATGGCCTTCTGGATCCAGGACATCAAAAATGAGCTGGGCATCACGGTGTTGATGGTGGAGCATGACATGACGCTGGTGTCCAAGGTCTCTGACCGCGTGCTGGCCATGAACCAGGGCGAGGTCCTGGCCATGGGTACGCCGCGCGAAGTCCAGAACGACCCTGGCGTGATCGAGGCCTACCTGGGTTCCGTCGATGATGTGTCCTCGTTGCGCCGGCAACACAAGGCTGTCGATTTGCACACGGAGGTCCGCTCATGAGCGCCGCGCCCCCTCCGGTGACCGACCACCCCGTGCTCAAGCTGCTCAACGTTGAAAGCTCCTACGGCCCCATCAAGGCGATACGGGGTGTCAGCCTGCAGGTGCGACGCGGTGAAATTGCCACCGTGCTGGGCTCCAACGGCGCCGGCAAATCCACCATTCTGAAAACCATCTCCGGCATCATTGACCCACGCAAGGGCTCGATCGAGTTCAAGGGTGGCAACATCACCGCCCAGGATCCCGCTTATATCGTGCAACAGGGCCTGAGTCATGTACCGGAGGGTCGCGAGGTGTTCCCGCTGCTCAGCGTGCGCGACAACTTGCTCATGGGCGCCTACACCCGCAAGGACCGCGACGGTGTGAACCGGGATATTGAGGCGGTGTATGGCTACTTTCCCATCCTGCGTGAACGCTCGCTGCAGGACGCCGGCCTGCTGTCTGGCGGACAGCAGCAGATGCTGTCAATCTCGCGCGCGCTGATGGCCTCGCCCGACCTGATCCTGCTGGACGAACCCAGCCTGGGCCTGTCCCCCAAGCTGACCAAAGAGATTTTCGAGATCGTGGTGCGCATCAACCGTGAGCGCGGCACCACCATCCTGCTGGTCGAGCAGAACGCCAACATGGCCCTGAACGCCTCTGACTACGGCTACGTGCTGGAGAACGGCCGCATCGTGATGGAAGACACCTGTGCCCGCCTGCGGGAAAAGGAAGACATCAAGGAGTTCTATCTGGGCATGAAGGAAGACGGCGTGCGCAGCGAGCGCCGCTGGAAGAAGAAAAAAACATGGCGGTAACCAGGACGCCCCCCCAAGCGGCCTTCGGCCGCCCCGAACAGCCGCCAGAGGCGGCAGCTCTTCGGGTCCGTCCAAGCCTGCGTCAGCAGGCTTGGAGCCGCGGCCCTCAGCCCCCACTGGGGGACGCCACTGGCGGCCCGGCAAAGCCGGTTCCGCGGCGGCCTGGAATTTATTCAACTGTCGCCTCTGGCCGTGGAGCTCGAAATGTCTAATCTTTGGGATCTCTCCCACATCCAACCTGAGACCCGTGTAGTGCTTGAAGGCGAAACCATTCCCGAACTGTTCTGGAACGGCGTGGCGCAGCGCCAGGACAAGGTTTGGATGCGCCAGAAAAAACTCGGCATCTGGCGCAGCTGGTCCTGGAACCAGACCGGTGAAGCCGTGCGGGAAGTTTCCGCAGGACTGATCAGCCTGGGTTTTGCACCAGGCGAGTGTGCGTCAGTTCTCTCCAACACCGTCATCGAGTGGGTCCTCGCCGACCTGGCCATTCTCAGCTGCGGTGGGGTGGCAAACGGGATTTACCCCACAGATGCGGCATCGCAGGTGCAGTATCTGTGCGCAGACTCGCGCACCACCGTCCTTTTTGTCGAAGACGACGAGCAGCTCGACAAGGCCCTTGAAGTGCGCAGCCAGCTCCCTGGCCTGCGAAAAATCGTGGTCTTCGACATGGAAGGTCTGCGCGATCTGAATGACGCCGATGTGATCGGCCTGGCCGCCTTGCGCGCCCTGGGCCGCGACCATCTGGCGCAGCATCCCGATGCGGTTGATACGCGCGTCAAGGCTTGCAGGCCTGACGACCTGGCCATTCTGGTTTACACCTCCGGCACCACCGGCAAGCCCAAAGGCGCCATGCACAGCCACAAGGGACTTGTATTTACCGCGCGCGGCTACAACACGCTGGTGGCTCAGGACGAAAACGACGAGCGCATGTGCTTTCTGCCGCTGTGTCACATCGCCGAGCGCATGGGCGGTGAGTATTTTGCGCTGTACACCGGTGCCAAACTCAACTTTGTTGAAAATCCCGAAACCATTCCGGAAAACGTGCGTGAAATCGCGCCGACGGTCTTCACCGCAGTGCCGCGCGTTTGGGAGAAGTTTTATTCGGGCGTGATGATCTCGCTCAAGGAAGCCAGCCGCTTGCAACAGGCCGCCTACGCATGGGGCATTGGCGTGGGTAGCGAGATCGCCGACCTGGTCATGGCCGGCAAACCCGTGAGCGGGGTGCTGAAACTCAAGTTCACGATTGCCCGCTGGATCGCGCTGGACAACGCGCGCAAGCTGATCGGCATTCACAGGGCCCGTTTCTGCGTCACGGGTGCTGCACCCATTTCGCCGGAACTGGTCAAGTGGTACATGTCTCTGGGCGTTCCGATGCTGGAAGTCTGGGGCATGACAGAGACTTGCGGCGCTTCAACCGGCGTGCCCGCAAGCCGCATGAAGCCTGGCTCCATCGGTCCGGCAGCCGGCTACAACGAGATGAAGCTGGACCCAGCGACCGGAGAAATCCTGGTGCGCGGCCCCAATGTCTTCATGGGCTACCTGAACCTGCCCGAAAAAACTGCAGAGACCATCGATGCCGACGGCTGGCTGCACACCGGCGATGTCGGCCTGGTGGACGAAGACGGTTTTTACCGCATCACCGACCGCATGAAAGACATCATCATCACGGCCGGTGGCAAGAACGTGACGCCTAGCGAGCTGGAAAACGAACTGAAATTTTCGCCCTACATCACCGACGCCGTGGTGATTGGGGACAAAAAGGCCTATCTCACGGTCATCATCATGATTGACCAGGAGAACGTGGAAAAGTTTGCACAGGACAGTGACATACCGTTCAGCAATTATGCGAGCCTGACCAAAGCGCCGCAAGTGCAGGAGCTGATCCAGGCCGAGATAGACCGCGTGAACAAGAAGTTTGCACGCGTTGAGCAAATCAAGAAATTTTTTCTGCTTGACACCCAGCTATCCGCTGAGGATGAAGAGCTCACGCCCACGATGAAGCTCAAACGCAAACTCGTGCAGCAAAAATACGCGCCTCAGATCGAGGCCATGTACCACTAGCTTCCCTCACCGCCCTTTTCCATCCCCTCATTCTTCATAGAAATGACCATCATGAAATTCAAATCAACCGCAACCCTGGTTGCTCTGACATTGGGCGCCAGCTTGGCTTTTGCTCAAACGCAGGGCGTGAGCAAGACTGAAATTACATTGGGCTCCATCCAGGACTTGTCAGGCCCGTTGGCGGGCTTCGGAAAACAGATCCGGCAGGGCATGATGATGCGCGTCGATGAGCTCAACGAGCAGGGCGGCGTGAACGGCCGCAAAGTCAATCTGCTTGTTGAGGACTCCGGCTACGACCCCAAGAAGGCCATCCTGTCCGCGCAAAAGCTGGTCAACCAGGACAAGATTTTCATGATGGTAGGGCACCTCGGCACCGCGCAAAATCTGGCCGCCATGCCGATCCAGTTCGAAAAAAACGTCATCAATTTCTTCCCCATCACGGCAGCCCGTGAGATGTATGAGCCCTTTCACAAGCTCAAGTACGCGTTTGCGGCGACATATTACGATCAACTCCGAATTGCCGCTCCCAAACTGGTGAAAGACAGAAACATCAAAAGTGCCTGCATCATTTACCAGGACGACGATTTCGGGCTGGAAGTGCTGCGTGGTGCCGAAGCCGGACTCAAGACCATAGGCATGGACTTTGTCGAGAAAACGTCGTTCAAGCGCGGCGCCACTGATTTTTCGTCCCAGGTTGCCAAGATGAAGGCTTCCGGCTGCGAGATGGTGGTCCTCGGCACCATCATTCGTGAAACCATTGGCACGATTGGCGAGTCACGCAAAACCGGCTTCAACCCCTTGTTTCTGGGCTCCAGCGCCGCCTACACCGACCTGATCCACAAGCTGGGCGGCAAGGCCATGGACGGCCTTTTCGCGACCATGACCTCGCAGAACCCCTACGTCGATGCGGCTGAACAACCGATTCGCCACTGGGCCAATAAATACAAGACCAAGTTCAACGAAGATCCGGCGGTGTTCTCTGTGTACGGCTATTCCGCGATCGATGCGTTTATTCGCGGTGCCCAGAAGGCCGGAACTGATCTGACGACAGAGAGCTTTATCAAGGCCATGGACACCATGGTGATTCCGCGCGACATGTTCGGCACCGCAGAATCAAGCTTCAGCTCCACCAAGCGCCTGGGCAATAACCTTTCTCGGCTGTCACAAATCCAGGATGGCCGCTGGAAAGTGGTGTCCGAGTATGTGGCGTTCAATGGTCTGCGCATGGTGCAGCAAAAGGACGGGAGTTTCAAGATCATGTCCGACCAATTCAAAAATTAAGGCACGCGCCGAACAGGCGTCCCGCGTCGGGTAAAACCCGACTAATTTCGAAGTGAAAAGGCCGCTCGTTCGAGAGCGGCCTATTTTTCGCCTTTCGCCATGCTAGGGACACACCTTACGTGAATACGCCAGCTTGACACAGCCGGGCGAACGTCAAGAATAGCGGGGTTGCAAGTACCTTCGTTTTACAGGAGACATTGATGAGATTCAAAACCACTCTGGCACTGGCCACCCTGGCACTCAGTTCCGGCATTTCCATGGCCCAGCAGGGCGTGAGCAAAACCGAAATTACCTTGGGCTCTATCCAGGATCTGTCCGGGCCTATTGCCGGCTTCGGCAAGCAGGCGCGGCTGGGCATGCTGCTACGCGTCGACGAAATCAACGAACAAGGCGGAATCAATGGCCGCAAGTTGAAAATCATCGTGGAAGACTCGGCCTATGACCCGAAGAAAGCCGTGCTGGCTGCACAGAAGCTGGTCAACCAGGACAAGATTTTCATGATGGTCGGCCACATCGGCACCGCGCAAAATCTGGCGGCCATGCCGGTGCAATTCGACAAGGAAGTTATCAATTTCTTCCCCATCACCGCAGCCCGCGAGATGTATGAACCGTTTCACAAGTTGAAATACTCCTTTGCGGCGACCTATTTTGACCAGATGCGCAATGCCACGCCAAAACTGGTGAAGGAAAAAAACATCAAGAAGGTCTGCACCATGTACCAGGACGACGAGTTCGGACTGGAAGTCATGCGCGGCGGTGAAGCTGGCCTGAAGGCCATTGGCATGGAGTTCGCAGAAAAAACATCGTACAAGCGCGGCGCCACCGACTTCTCCTCGCAGGTCGCCAAGATGAAGTCTTCTGGCTGCGAGATGGTGGTGCTCGGCACCATCATCCGCGAGACCATTGGCGCCATTGGCGAATCGCGCAAGACCGGTTTCAGCCCGCTCTTTCTGGGCTCAAGCGCGGCCTACACTGACCTGATTCACAAGCTTGGCGGCCCAGCCATGAACGGCCTGTATGCCACCATGACAGTGCAGAACCCCTATCTGGACGAGGCTTCACAGCCTATCCGTTTCTGGGCCAACAAGTACAAGACAAAGTTCAATGAAGACCCGACCGTCTTCTCGGTTTATGGCTACAACATCATCGACATCTTTGCCAAGGCAGCACAGAAGGCGGGCCCCAACCTGTCGACCAACAGCTTCATCAAGGTGATGGATACCATGGTGGTTCCACCCGACATGTTTGGCAGCGCAGAAGCCACTTATACGGCCACCAAGCGCCTCGGCAGCGACGCTTCGCGCCTGTCACAAATTACGGACGGAAAATGGAAACCCGTTTCCGAGTACTTCAAGTAGCCAGACGGCCACCCTTTGGAAAAAGCCACCCACGGGTGGCTTTTTTTATGCGCCTGTCAGCGGAAGTCATGGTGATGTGAGAAAACCTGCGCGCTTGAAATACGCGCATTTTGCTTACTCTTTTACTTTGGAGTGCTATTGCTTTTCAGGTTGTGCATCAAAAAGGTATAGAGCAGCGCTTCGCGCTCCGCCTGCAACTGAGGAGTTGCGACGCCTGAATGGCCTCCTTCCCGCGGCTCATAAAGCCATGCCGGATAACCCATGGCTTGCTGTTTGGCAGCCATCTTGCGGCCGTGTGCAGGATGCACCCTGTCGTCATTGCGATTGGTAATGAACAGGGTGGGAGGAAGCAGCAATCCCGGCCTCAGATTTTCGTATGGGCTATACCGGGCCAATACTGCCCAGTCCTCTGGTTTATCGGGATCACCGTACTCTTCTACCCAGGAAGGTCCGGCCAGTAGCCGTGTGTAGCGGCGCATGTCGGTCAACGGAACGCGGCTGACAACCGCGCCGAACAGTTCCGGACGCTGAACCATCACAGCACTGACGAGCAAGCCGCCGTTGCTCGCCCCATAAATGCCCAGCCTGGATGGTTGGGTCACCTTCGCGTCGACCAGTGCTTGAGCGACTGCCGCAAAGTCGTCGAATCCCGTTTGGCGCTTGGCGCCTTTTGCTGCCTGGGTCCAACCAGGTCCCAGCTCGCCGCCGCCGCGAATATGGGCAATCACATAGGTCCCCCCATATTCCAGCCAGTTGAGCAACGGAAAGCGTTGATACTCGGGCAAAACGGAAATGCCAAATCCCCCATAACCGAAAAGAAGGGTGGGCTGTCGCCCATCACGCGCTGCATCCTTTCGTTGGATGAGCGTATACGGGACCAGCGTACCATCGAGCGACTTGGCGTTGCCACGCTCGACGCGGTAAGGGCTGGCATCTGCCACAGGACCCTGTACGTGGATCTTGTCCAAGGCAAGGTTTGCAGTGTTCAGCACATACAGGCTTTGAGGCTCAAGAAAGCCCTGAAATAACAGCCATATTGCGTCGCCTTTGGCGTCCAGTTGCCACAGCCGGGCCAGCCCGAAGTCCGACAAACCCTGCACCTCACGCGGTGGCCGATCACCCAACAAATCATGAATGACGACACGGCTCTGCAGGTCGCGCAGCTCGTTGACTGCGATGTGATTTTCGGTAACAACGTACCCTTGCTGGGTCTTGCGTTCGCCCGCCTCGAACAACACACGGGGCACTCCAGTGCCCCGAATGAATTCTTCGTAATTCACCAGCAAAAGGCTGCCGGCTGAATATTGTCGATCCTTGTGCATCCATGCGGTGTGTGGCTCGATGACCAGGTGACCGCTGTGAGCCCGTGCTGTCGCCTCGGCAGGCAGCTCCAATGCCTTCAATTCCTTGCCATCCCAGGCGAAGTAGGTATATCTGAAAAAACTGATGCGACGTTTCACCAGAAGGCGTTTGGTGCCATCTGGTGCAATGTCGGCCCACCAATCCACACTTATATCCGTAGCTTCCGCGCTGAACAATGGCACAGCACTGCTCAGGGGGGTGCCGCGCTTCCACAATCGCAGTTCGCGCGGGTAACCACTGTCGGTCATGGTCCCGGGACCAAAATTGGTGGAAACCAATAGCTCATTCGCCGACCACCAGTACGTCCAACCTTTGGCTTCGGGTACTTCGAATCCGCCTGCGCCTGAAGCAACGAAACTGCGAGAGTTGAGGTCAAACTCCCGAACAACTGCAGCGTCGCTTCCGCCGCGGGTAAGACGTACCAGGGCGCGCACAGACTTTCTTTCCGGGTCCTGCAGCACTGCTGGCTGAACCTGCGCGCCAGCCCAGGTCCACTCCACCGGCTCGTTGCGGTTATAGCTGTCCAGATTGAGTAAAGTCTGCCACTCCGGGCGCGACTTGCGGTACTCATCCATCGTCGCCTGCCGCCACACACCTTTGGGTTGACTGGCCGTGCGAAAATGGTTGTAGACAACACCATCGACGCTACCGGGCATCTGAATATTGAACTCGCGTTGCGACAAGACGCGTAAATTGGCTTTGTAGCGTTCATCAAAGCCAGGCATCTTCCTGACCGACTCAAGCGTTCGCATACTTTGCTCATCTACCCATCTGGTTGCGTTCGGGTCCTGCAGGTTCTCCATCCCGATGTAGGGATCCGGCGCATCCTGCGCGAGTACACATCCCCACCACAGCAAACCTGCCAAACAGGCGTAGCCACGCAGAGCGGCCTTGCTGAACTTATTCCGACTGTGTTTCATTTTTATATTCCTGGCTGTTTCTGGGCGATGCCAGCCCTGCGGCTGAAGCAGCCCGTGCAGTATGAATGTCAAACCTTAAGCAATGCCAAAGATGACGTGTCCGGGGGTGGCCCCTGGCTGACTTCCCTCCTTTTCGGGGTTCAGCGGTCACAATCCTGCCATGCACATCTTGCTTATTGAAGACGACCTGGATTTGGGGCGGGCCCTCCAATCTGCACTCAAGGTGGAGGGGTTGACCAGCGAATGGCGGCGCCGGGCTGCTGATGCACCCCGGGGCGGCGATGCCAGCCTGGTGGATTGCATCCTGCTCGACTTGACGCTGCCCGATGGCAGCGGCCTTGACCTGTTGACACGCTGGCGACGGGAAGGCATCCAGGTGCCCATCATCGTCATCACTGCGCGCTCTGCAGTGGAAGATCGCCTGGCAGGGCTTGACGGTGGCGCGGACGACTTTGTGGTGAAACCCTTTGCCATTGCCGAGTTGATCTCCCGCATCCGGGCCGTATTGCGGCGCACGGCTCGCCAAGCCAGCGAAACGTGGACACTGGGGGACCTCGTCATCGAACCCCGCCGTCACCAAGCTCAGCGTTGCGGCGCGCCTCTCGAATTGTCCGGACGGGAATTCCAGCTACTGCTCGAACTCGCGCGCGAACCCGGTGCAGTCGTCGCCAAAGGCGTGCTGGCACAGAAACTCGATCCACTGGGTGAGCCGCTGAACTTCAGTGCCATCGAGGTGCATGTCTCTAACCTGCGTCGCAAGATTGGCGCTGAACGCATTCGTACGGTACGCGGCGTGGGTTACATGCCTGCGTCATGAACCCGTGGCTACAAAAGGCTCAGACCTTCCTGGTTGAACCCACGCTGGCTCGGCGCAGCGTCCTGACGGTGTTGCTGGCGTTTGTTCTGGTGTGGGCCGTGTTGCTGGGGTACATCTATGTCGAGGCCAAACAAACCATAGCCAACAACTCGGGTTTTCAGAAATTTGGCCATGCGCTGACTCTCGCGCTGACCGATGTGAATGACCGCGCGCAGGCAGCCTCCGTCGTTGCTGCAACAGCAGTATGGGTCAATATCCGTCGCCGGGAAACGGGCGTGTTGCCCGGTCATATCCTGTTCGAGCTGCTGGATCGCGATGGTCAACGAATCTACGCATCTGCAGCACTTGCGCTTCAGACACTGGACCACAGGCAAACACAACTGGCGGAGCAGGTGTTGCATGGCGAGACCTACCGTGTGTACCAGGGGGAGACACCGCAATGGAAATTGCGCATCGCAGAGCCCAAGCGCAGCGATGCAGACATCCTGGCCTATAACGGCCGTTTTATCCTGCCTTACCTATTGTTGGCGTTGCCGTTTGTGGTGCTGCCGGTTTCACTTTCGGTACGCCACGGCTTGCGGCCTCTGAAGGAATTGACTGCCCGTATTTCCCTGCGCAGTGCCAGCGACCTCGATCCCGTGAACTTCGAGGCCCGGCACCGCGAACTCAAACCTTTGGTGCACGCGCTTGACGCCATGCTGATCCAGCTGCGCCAGAAGGTGGAGCGCGAACGCGCATTTGTTCACGATGCCGCGCATGAAATCAGAACGCCGATGGCGGTAATTGCTGCCCAGGCGCATGCCTTGTCCAGAGCGACCAACAGCGAGGACCGTGAACGCGTGCAAGTTCACCTCGAACAGGCGATCGCACGCGCTTCCCACCTCACCCAGCAGTTGCTTGAGCTCGCATCGTTGGATGATGCGCAGCGCGCGGCGCCCAAACAGGTCGATGTCTCCCAACTCGTGCGGCAGATCATTGCGCAGGCCGCGCCGCAAGCCATGGCGCGCGGCATCGACCTGGCGCTTGACGCTCCCGACAGACTGACAGCGCTTCTCGATGTCCCAGCCTTCCAGTCAATTGTGGAGAACCTTCTCAACAATGCGTTGCGTTATGTGCAAAATGGCGCGCAAGTGGCTGTGACGCTAAGGGGCAGCGACAATGGTGATGTCAGCAGCCTCATGTTGTCCGTCGAAGACGACGGGCCCGGCATTCCCGCCGCAGACCGTCAACTTGTGTTCGAACGCTTTTACCGAGCTGCGGATACCGAAACACCGGGCTCAGGCCTGGGGTTAGCCATTGTCAAACAGGCTGCCATCCGGATGGGAGGGAGCGTGGCTGTTTCCTCCGGCCTGAAACACCGGGGAGCAGGATTTCACGTTTCTCTTCCGCTGGCGCGACAGCCACCGCACGCCTCTTCTCAGGAGACAATGTAAGCCCCGGCGCCGGTCGACAGCAGCTTGCCGTCGGCGCCGAGAAACTCCATGCGTGTGCTCGCCACCCGTGAGCCCAGGCGCATCACCTCGGCGCGTAGTTCGAAGTACTCGCCGATGCCCGGGCGCAAATAGTCCACACGCAAGTCGATGGTGCCGAGCTTGGCAAAGCGTTGCAGACGCTGCAGGGGCGATTCATTCATGTGGCGCGCGCCGATGGCCGCCATCACGGCCAGGCCACCCATCGCATCCAGCCCGGCACTGATGACACCGCCGTGGATGCGGTTGTGCGCATAGTGGCCGATCAGATGCTCGCCCATGATGATGCGCGCGGTGACCTGCTCTGGCTTGAGTGAAGTGATCTTCAGTCCGAGCACGCGGTTGAAGGAAATTTTTTCCTCAAAAAGCGTTTTCAGCCCGGTGATGAATTCAGGTTCGAAGTCGGCAGGCGATGCGATACGGGGTGAAGAGTCAGCTGTCATAGGCCCAATTGTCGTGCAGCCAGGTCTTTCATGATCTCTTCGGCGCCGCCGCCAATCATCATGACCTTCACCTCGCGGTAAATGCGTTCGCTTTTGGTGCCCCGCATGAAGCCCATGCCGCCCAGGATCTGCACCGCCTGGTCGGCGCAAAACTGCATGGTTTGCGTCGCATGGTTCTTCAGCATGCAGACCTGCGCCACCCAGTCAGCGCCCTGGTCACCGGCATCGGCGCGGTCCGCCAGCACATCCACCCAGGCCTGGGTGGAAGCGATGCGCATCTGCATGTCCACCAGCTTGTGCCGGATCACCTGCTTGTCTGTCAGCAGGCTGCCAAAGGTCTTGCGCTGGCGTGCCCAGTCCAGGGCTTCGTCGTAACAGGCTTGCGCAAAGCCCAGCGCCGCTGCAGACATGGCCACGCGTTCACCGTTGAAGTTGCCCATGATGATCTTGAAGCCGCTGCCCTCTTCGCCGAGCAGGTGGCTGGCCGGGACCCGCACGCCGTCAAACCGCAGGTGCGCCGTGTCGGAGCACCACCAGCCCATTTTCTCGAGCCGGCTGCGTGTCAGCCCCGGACTGTCGCCAGGCACCAGCAGCATGGAGATGCCACCCGAACCTTTGCTGTCGCCAGTGCGCACCGCCACCGTGATGAAGTCGGCACGCATGCCCGAGGTGATGAAAACCTTCTCGCCGTCGATCACATAGTCCGCACCATCACGCCGTGCGGTGGTGCGCAAGGCCGCCACGTCAGAGCCGCCACCGGGCTCGGTGATCGCCAGCGCCGCAATCTTCTCCCCACGCAGCACTTGCGGAATCACCGCCTGTTGCAGCGTCGCTGATCCATGCGCCAGCACCGGCGGCAGGCCGATGTTGTGCGAGAACAGGCTGGCCAGCACCCCGCCGCTGCCACCATAACGGCACAGCGCCAAGGTCATCGCGTTGCGCAGCCGCCAGGATGCCGGGGTGCCGCCCAGCGCTTCCGGGTAACCCAGAGCCAGCAGCCCCAGTTCAGCCGCCTGGCGATACAGGGCGCGCGGAAACTCACCGGCGTCGTCCCACTGCCCGACATGAGGCGCGATCTCGCGTTGGGCAAACCGTTTGACCGACGCCGTGATGTCAGCTCCTGTGTCCTGTTCCATCAAAGAATTCATGCTTTGAATCTCAGCAAAACCTGGCCCGGCGCCGTCTGCTGGCCGGGCTGCACCGCAACCATGTCCACGATGGCATCGTGCGCCGCACAGACCGCATGTTCCAGCTTCATCGACTCGATGACCAGCAGCGTGTCGCCGCGCTTGACCGATTCGCCAGCAGCCACCTTGACGGCGATCACTTTGCCATTGAAAGGCGCCTTCAACTCCGCAGCCTGGCTACCTGAGGCGATCTCGGTCGCAGGCTCAAAACTCGCATCTCTCAGCCAGACGTCGGTGGCGCCGACCTGCACATGCCAGCGCCCATCGGCCACTCGGCATGCCTGCACCGTCTGGCTCAGGCCGTCCACCGTGACACGCATCCGGCCGTTGCTGCCACGCGCGCAGGTGGCGGCGTGCTGCTGCGCGCCCGACACCACGTCCAGCCCACCCGCTCCGGTTTCCGTCACGCTGATGGTCAGTACCAGCTCGTCATGCACCACGCGCAAGGCCTTGCCGAAAGGACAGGGCAAGGCCTGCGCAGCGCCGGCAGCCGCACCATGGAAGTTCATCCCGATTGCAGCGGGCAGCAAGGCTTGCGCCTGCTGATCCTTCAGGGTTTGCCGGATGCTGTCGCCATGTTGTGCCAGAAAGGGAATCAACGCCTCACCGGCGCGAAACACCGGGTGCGCCAGGCATGCCGCCAGAAATGCACGGTTGGTGGGCAGCCCCAGCACCTGCGTGTTGGCCAGCGCCGAGATCATCTTCTCAATGGCTTCGTGTCGGCTGACACCATGAACAATGAGTTTGCCCAACATCGAGTCGTAAAAAGGCGTGACTTCACCACCGGCCTGCAGCGCATGGTCAAAACGCGCAGTCCCCGGCTCGGTGAAATGCTGGACGCGTCCGGCATGCGGCGCGAAATTGTCGTCCTCGGCGCACAGGCGCACCTCAATGGCGTGCCCGCGAAAAACCACGTCCTCCTGGCACAGTGGCAGCGCCTGGCCCTGGGCAATGCGCAGTTGCCACTCGACCAGGTCGAGGCCTGTGACCGCTTCAGTCACCGGATGCTCCACTTGCAGCCGGGTATTCATCTCCATAAGAAAAAAATCACCGCTCTCATCGAGCAGAAACTCCACCGTGCCGGCGCCCACGTAGCCGGCCGCCTGTGCCAGCGCCACCGCGCAGGCTCCCATGCGTTCACGCAAGTCAGCGTTCACTGCGGGGCTCGGCGACTCCTCAACCAGTTTCTGGTGGCGCCGTTGCACAGAGCAGTCGCGCTCACCCAGATGAATGCAATGGCCGTGCGCATCGGCAAACACCTGCACTTCCACATGGCGCGGCTGCAGCAGTGCTCGTTCGAGCAATAACTCGTCGCTGCCGAAGGACGACAGTGCTTCCGAGCGGGCGCTGGTCAGCGCCGCCTGCAGCAGAGACGGCTCCTGCACCAGGCGCATGCCCCGCCCACCGCCCCCGGCCGTGGCCTTGACCATCACCGGGTAGCCGATGCGATCAGCTTCGGCGGTAAAGCGGGTGTCAGACTGGTCCGCGCCCTGGTAACCGGGCAGGCAAGGAACGCCCCTTTGCAGGGCCAGTGCCTTGGCGCTGGCCTTGTTGCCCAGTGCGCGAATCGCCGCTGGCGGCGGCCCGACCCAGATCAGGCCGGCATCGACAATAGCCTGCGCAAAGTCGGCGTTTTCACTCAGGAAGCCGTATCCCGGGTGCACCGCGTCCGCGTCCGATGCTTTCGCCGCTGCCAGCAGTTTGTCAATGCGCAAATAAGAGTCCGCCGAGAGCGTGCCACCCAGCGCCACCGCACTGCTTGCCTCCTGCACATGCAGGGCCTGTGCGTCTGCATCGGAATACACGGCCACGCTGGCGATGCCCATGCCGTTTGCGGTACGCATGATGCGGCGGGCGATCTCGCCGCGGTTGGCGATCAGGAGGCGGCTTATGGTGGTGGTGGCCGGGGTCGCGGTACTCATGCTGCCCATCCGGGTTTGCGCTTTTGCGCAAAGGCCGCCAAGCCTTCGGTGGCCTCGGGGCTGCGCAGATTCGCTACAAATTTGATAGCTGCTCGCGCAGGTAAATCCTGGGCTGGAGGCTGATTCAGCATGTAAAGCAAAGCCTTGGTGTGGGCTACGGCACCCGGGGCGGCGCGGCGCAGTACGCCGATG
>NZ_JACDDD010000040.1:14068-33170 GCF_013817205.1 Polaromonas sp. | reverse complement strand
AGATAAACCGGGCCACTGCCGTCCATCACGAAATGTGCGTGGCGCGTCGCGGCGCAATTCGGGATCATCGCCACCGGTTTGCTGGCCGCATGTGTGGGGTACAGCTGGATCTTCACGTCCAGCACGGTGGTCAGGCCGCCCAGACCCTGCGCGCCTATGCCCAGCGCGTTGACGTTGTCGAACAGCTCCAGGCGCAGCGCCTCAACCTTGCTGAGCTCCGCGCCGGATGCCGCCTTGGCCTGCAGCTCGTACATGTCGAGGTCGTCCATCAGCGACTCCTTGGCCATGAGCACGGCTTTTTCTGCGGTGCCACCTATGCCTATGCCCAGCATGCCAGGCGGGCACCAGCCCGCGCCCATGGTCGGCACGGTTTTCAGAACCCAGTCGACGATGGAGTCGCCGGGGTTAAGCATGGCCATCTTGCTTTTGTTCTCGCTGCCGCCGCCCTTGGCCGCGACCGTGATGTCGAGTTTGTTGCCCGGCACGATCTCGGTGAAGATCACCGCCGGTGTGTTGTCTTTGGTATTTTTGCGGTCGAAATGCGGGTCGGCCACGACCGAGGCGCGCAGGGTGTTATCGGGGTGGTTGTAGCCGCGCCGCACACCTTCGTTGATCGCGTCGTCGATGCTGCCGGTAAAGCCCTCCCAGCGCACGTCCATGCCGACCTTGAGGAAGACATTGACGATACCGGTGTCCTGACAAATCGGGCGGTGGCCGGTCGCGCTCATCCGGCTGTTGGTCAGGATTTGGGCAATCGCGTCCTTCGCCGCCAGGCTTTGCTCGCGCTCGTAGGCGCGCGCCAAGTGGGCAATGTAGTCGGCCGGATGGTAATAACTGATGAACTGCAGCGCAGCGGCGACGGATTCGATGAGGTCGGCTTGTTTGATCGTGGTGGTCATGGTCGGTATGTGTGGGGGATAGCTGTTCAGGAGCGGGGCCATGTGCTACGGTGGGCGCCCAATCCCGTATTTTGACAGGTCAGACCACCCCATGACGACACGCACCGAACGCGACACTTTTGGCCCCCTCGAGGTTCCGGCGAACAAGCTGTGGGGCGCGCAGACGCAGCGTTCGCTGCAGAACTTCGACATCTCCGGCGAGTTGCAGCCGCGCGAGATCATCCGCGCGCTGGCGCAGGTCAAGCGCTCCTCGGCGACGGTCAATCGCTCGCTCGGGCTGCAGGACGAAAAGATAACCAAAGCGATTGTTGCGGCGGCGGACGAAGTGTTGGCCGGCAAACATGCGGGCGAGTTCCCGCTGGTGGTCTGGCAGACCGGCTCGGGTACCCAGACCAATATGAACGTCAATGAGGTGCTGGCGAACCGCGCCAGCGAGTTATTGGGCGGTGAACGCGGCGAAAGCCGGCTGGTGCATCCCAACGACGACGTGAACCGCAGCCAGTCATCCAACGACGTATTTCCGACGGCCATGCACGTGGCCGCAGTGGATGCCATCACCCACAAACTGCTGCCAGCGATTGAGAAGTTGCGCGGCACGCTGGCGCAAAAAGCGCGCGATTTCGACAGCATCGTCAAGATAGGCCGCACCCATCTGCAGGACGCCACGCCACTGACCCTGGGCCAGGAGTTTTCCGGCTATGTGGCGCAGCTTGACCACGGTGAAAACCATTTGCGCGCTGCGCTGCCGCATCTGTGCGAACTGGCCCTTGGCGGAACCGCCGTCGGCACCGGCCTGAATGCCCCCAAAGGTTATGCCGAACAGGTGGCGGCCGAGCTGGCCAGTCTGACCGGCCTGCCTTTTGTGACCGCGCCAAACAAGTTCGAGGCCATGGCATCGTGCGACGCGCTGGTTCATGCCCATGGGGCGCTCAAAACGCTGGCGGCCAGCATGATGAAAATCGCCAACGATGTGCGCTGGCTGGCCAGTGGTCCGCGCAGCGGCATCGGCGAGTTGGCCATCCCGGAAAACGAACCGGGCTCGTCCATCATGCCGGGCAAGGTGAATCCGACCCAAAGCGAAGCCGTGACCATGCTCTGCTGCCAGGTGTTCGGTAACGACGTCGCCATCAATATGGGCGGCGCATCGGGCAACTTTGAGCTCAATGTGTTCCGGCCCATGATTGCCCACAACTTTTTGCAAAGCGTGCGCCTGCTGGCCGACGGCATGGTGAGTTTCAACGACCATTGCGCTGTCGGCATAGAGCCGAACCGTGACCGTATCGCCGAACTGGTGGAGCGTTCGCTGATGCTGGTGACCGCGCTCAATCCGCACATCGGGTATGACAAGGCGGCTTCCATCGCCAAGAAGGCGCACAAGGAAGGGAGCAGCCTGCGCGATGCGGCAGTGGCTTCGGGCCACGTGACGGCGGACCAGTTCGATGCTTGGGTGGTGCCCCAAAACATGACTGGGGACTGATCATTTGCTATCGAATTGATAGCTTCTTGCGCCCTCGGGATATGGGCTACAGGCCTGTTTGATACTAAAAATGAGGGCCGTGAGGCCCATTTTATATGGCGCGAACCGGTTTTGCGAGTCAGTGCTTTTGCGACGATGCAGCAATGCCCGACATGATCTTGTCGGTGTAGGCAATGGCCAGCGCAGAAAACAGGAAAGTGATGTGAATCACGGTCTGCGCGATCAGGACCTGCTCGCTGTAGTTCGCGGCGTTGATAAACGTCTTGAGCAAGTGGATGGAGCTGATGCCGATGATGGCGGTTGCCAGCTTGACCTTGAGCACCGAGGCGTTGACATGGCTCAGCCACTCGGGCTGGTCGCGGTGGCCCTGCAGGTTCATGCGGCTCACAAAGGTCTCGTAACCGCCGACGATCACCATGATCAGCAGGTTGGAGATCATGACCACGTCGATCAGCGCCAGGACCACCAGCATGATGACGGTTTCGTTGAGCGAGGTGATGGGCGCATCGGTCTTGTAGCCAATGCTGGTCACCAGCGCCTGCAGGGCAGTCTGGCTACCGAAAACCGCCTCGATCAGGTGCAGCAACTCGACCAGGAAGTGAAACACGTAGACGCCCTGGGCGGCGATCAGGCCGATGTACAGCGGCAGCTGCAGCCAGCGGCTGGCAAAAATGAAGTTGGGAATCGGGCGCAAGGGGGACGCCTTGGGAAGATCGGGCTTGGGGTCTGACATGGTGTTCGAGGGTTTGTACGGACTGTGCGGATTGTAGGCGGGCTGCATCACCGGCCAGAATTGGCGTTAAATCTGTAAGCTTCAAGCCAGTCAGTGCACTGTAAGTGCCGAATATGACATTACTGCGGAGTAGTCATAACCAGGAGACAAGACATATGAACGCGCCCACATCGTCTGCGATCGAATCCACGCTGGTTGAAAACCGGGTTTTTTTTCCGGATCCTGCGTTTGTCAAAACCGCACGTATCTCCGGCATGGAGGCCTATGACGCACTCTGCGCCGAGGCCGACAAGGATTTTGAAGGGTTCTGGGCCAGACTGGCGCGTGAAAACCTGGACTGGAAAAAACCGTTCACCCAGACACTGGACGAGTCGAGGGCACCGTTTTACCAGTGGTTTGCCGACGGCGAGCTCAATGCCTCCTGGAACTGCCTGGATCGCCACCTCGGTACCGCGACCGAGAACCGGAAAGCCATTATTTTCGAGAGTGACGACGGCCAGGTCACCAACGTCACCTACAAAGAGCTGCACGCCAAGGTCTGCCAGTTCGCCAACGCACTCAAGGCCATGGGAATTAAAAAGGGCGACCGCGTCATCATCTACATGCCGATGACGGTGGAAGGCGTGGTCGCCATGCAGGCCTGCGCGCGCATAGGCGCGACGCACTCGGTGGTGTTCGGCGGCTTTTCAGCCAAAAGCTTGCAGGAGCGCATCCAGGACGCAGGTGCGGTAGCCGTCATCACCGCCAACTTTCAGCTACGCGGCGGCAAGGAACTGCCGCTCAAAGCCATCGTCGATGAAGGCATTGCCATGGGCGGCTGCGAGTCGATCAAGAACGTGATCGTGTACCAGCGCACGGCGACCGCCTGCAACATGGTTGCCGGACGCGACAGCCTGATGCACGAGGTCACCGCGAAGCAGCCGCTCACCTGTGAGCCGGAGTTTGTCGGCGCCGAACATCCGCTCTTCATTCTTTACACCTCCGGCTCCACCGGCAAACCCAAGGGCGTGCAGCACAGCACCGGCGGTTATCTGCTGTGGGCCAAGTTGACGATGGACTGGGCTTTTGACATCCAGCCGTCCGATGTGTTCTGGTGTACCGCCGACATCGGCTGGATCACCGGCCACACCTATGTCGCTTACGGCCCGCTGGCGGCCGGCGCGACACAGGTCATTTTCGAGGGCATCCCGACCTTTCCGAACGCTGGCCGCTTCTGGCAGATGATCGAAAAACACAAGGTCACGATTTTCTACACTGCGCCTACCGCAATCCGTTCGCTGATCAAGGCGGCAGAGGGTGATGAAAAGGTGCATCCCGCGCGCTCCGACCTCAGCAGCCTGCGCATCCTCGGCTCGGTCGGCGAGCCCATCAATCCCGAAGCCTGGATGTGGTACTACAAAAACGTCGGCGGCGAGCGCTGCCCGGTGGTGGACACCTTCTGGCAGACCGAAACCGGCGGCCACATGATCACGCCGCTGCCCGGTGCCACGCCGCTGGTCCCCGGCAGCTGCACGCTGCCGCTACCCGGCATCATGGCGGCGATTGTTGATGAGCTCGGCAAGGACGTGCCCAACGGCTCCGGTGGCATGCTGGTGGTCAAGCGGCCCTGGCCGTCGATGATCCGCACCATCTGGAACGACCCCGAGCGCTTCAAGAAGAGCTATTTCCCTGAGGAGATGGGCGGCAACTATTACCTAGCCGGTGACGGCGCCGTGCGCAGCCTGGACCGTGGCTATTTCCGCATCACCGGCCGCATCGATGATGTGCTCAATGTGTCCGGCCACCGCATGGGCACCATGGAGATCGAGTCCGCGCTGGTCTCGCACTCGGCATTGGTCGCAGAAGCCGCGGTGGTGGGACGTCCCGACGACCTGACCGGCGAGGCGATTGTGGCCTTTGTGGTGCTCAAGCGCTCGCGCCCGACCGGAGACGAAGCCAAGGCGATTGCCAAAGAGTTGCGAGACTGGGTTGGCAAGGAGATCGGCCCCATCGCCAAACCGAAAGACATCCGTTTCGGCGACAACCTGCCCAAGACCCGCAGCGGAAAAATCATGCGCCGCCTGCTGCGCGGCATCGCCAAAGGTGAAACCATCCCCCAGGACACATCCACCCTGGAAAACCCCGCCATCCTCGATCAGCTGGCTGAAAAGCAGTGATCGAGGGCGGCCGAAGGCGGCGACAGCGAAGCTGCGGCGGGGAGCGGGGGACACTCATATCGCGAAGCGATGTGAGGTGGTCACAAAACCCCGCCATCCTCGATCAGCTGGCTGAAAAGCAGTGATCCTCGGGCCGAAACTGGCCCGCCATGAAAAAAGCCCGCTGAAACAGCGGGCTTTTGTTTGCGCCGGCGAGCCGGCAAGGCGCGTTATTTCTGCGTCATGATCCAGGCAGCGAGCTTCAATGCTTCAGCGTCGTTGACTTGTGCGTTGGCGGGCATAGGCACCGGTCCCCAGACCCCGGAGCCGCCCTTGACGATTTTGGCCGCCAGTTTGTCCGCCGCGTCTTTTTGACTGGCGTATTTCACGGCCACGTCCTTGTAAGATGGGCCCACGAGTTTGGTCGCCACGGCATGGCAGGCCATACAGTTTTTGGCTGTCGCCAGTTGCAGGTCAGCCAGCGCGGGTGTGGATACCACCGCACCTGCGGCGAGGGTGGCAATTACCAAAAATAGACGTTTCATCATGAGCCTCGTGGTAGTTATGGATTCGGGTACAGTTGTTTAACGCGATTGTAGGGGGGCGTGTTGACCTTGTTGTGTGTGCTGTGTAAAGGCTCCCCCGCATTCTCAGGAGTTTTATATGTTTTTCCTGCTTATCGGCGTCGCCGGCATCCTTTTGAAATACCTTGAAATCGGTCCGGTTGCCACGCTGGCCTGGTGGATAGTCCTGATTCCGTTCGCCTTGGCCGTGGTCTGGTGGTGGTGGGCCGACTCCAGCGGTTACACCAAAAAGAAGGAAATGGAAAAAATGGACAAACGCAAACAGGAGCGCATCGACAAGCAGCGGGATGCGATGGGGATGCTCAAAAAAAGGAAGTAAATAGCGCCCCCACGCTTGTCGCTTCGCGTACTGCGCTGCCCCCCGAGGGGGCGCTGCGCCTGCGGGCCGGCAGAGCCGGACCCGCGGCCCCTGCTTGAATAAGAGCCACTCGCTGCGCTCCGGCGCAAAAAAAGGCCCCTGCAGTTTTGCAAGGGCCTTTTTCGTGGTCAGCGTGGCTGCGATTTCAATAGTCGTCGAGCACGGCGCCCTTGCTGGCGCTGGAGGCGTTGAAGGCGAACTTGGCCTGCACGCCGCGCGTGTAACGCGGCAGTGGGGCTTTCCAGCCCTCTTTGCGTTTTGCGAGTTCTGCGTCGTTTATGTTCAGTTGCAGCAGCAACTGCTTCGCGTCGATGGTGATTGAGTCGCCTTCCCTGATGAAGGCGATGTTGCCGCCCGCAGCGGCTTCCGGCGCGACGTGGCCGACCACCATGCCCCAGGTGCCGCCTGAAAAGCGTCCGTCGGTGATCAGGCCGACGCTTTCACCCAAGCCAGCGCCTATCAGCGCCCCAGTCGGCGCCAGCATCTCGGGCATGCCGGGGCCGCCCTTGGGGCCAAGGTAACGCAACACCATCACATCCCCCGCCACAATCTTGCCGGCCAGGATGGCAGCCAGCGCCGACTGTTCGTCGTCAAACACGCGGGCTGGGCCGGTCATCACCGGGTTTTTCAGGCCGGTGATCTTGGCGACGCAGCCTTCAGGCGAGAGGTTGCCCTTGAGGATGGCCAGGTGGCCTTGGGCATACATAGGCTTGTCGATGCGGCGGATCACGTCCTGGTCGGCGCGCGGCGCGTCCGGCACGTCTTTCAGCACCTCGGCAATGGTCTTTCCTTGAATAGTCAGGCAGTCGCCGTGCAGCAGCCCGGCTGCCAGCAGTGTTTTCATGACCTGCGGAATGCCGCCGGCCTTGTGCAGGTCGACCGCCAGGTATTTGCCGGAGGGCTTGAGGTCGCACAGCACCGGTGTCTTGACACGTACACGCTCGAAGTCGTCAATCGTCCAATCCACATCGGCAGCATGGGCGATGGCCAGGAAGTGCAGCACCGCATTGGTCGAGCCGCCGGTGGCCATGATGACCGCGACCGCGTTTTCAATCGACTTCTTCGTCACGATATCGCGCGGCTTGATGTTCTTGCGGATGGCTTCGACCAGCACCTTGGCCGACTCTTTGGCCGAGTTGGCTTTTTCGTCGTGCGGATTCGCCATGGTGGACGAGTAGGGCAGGGAGATCCCCAGCGCCTCGAAGGCCGATGACATGGTGTTGGCGGTGTACATGCCGCCGCAACTGCCGGTGCCAGGGATGGCACGGCGCTCGATTTGGAGCAGGTCCTCGTCACTCATGCGGCCCGCTGAATGCTCACCGACTGCTTCGAACACGCTGACGATGTTCAGGTCCTTGCCCTTATAGCTGCCCGGCAGGATGGTGCCGCCATACACATAAATGGACGGCACATTCGCGCGCAGCATGCCCATCAGGCCGCCGGGCATGTTTTTGTCGCAGCCACCGACCACCAGCACGCCGTCCATCCACTGGCCCTGCACGCAGGTTTCGATGCAGTCGGAGATCACCTCGCGGCTGACCAGCGAATACTTCATGCCCTCGGTTCCCATGGCCATGCCGTCGGAAATGGTCGGGGTGCCGAAAACCTGCGCATTGCCGCCGGCTTCCTCGATGCCGGCAATCGCCGCATCGGCCAGCTTTTGAAGGCCGCTGTTGCAGGGGGTGATGGTGCTGTGCCCGTTGGCCACACCGACCATGGGTTTCTTGAAGTCGCCAGCTTCATAACCCATGGCGTAGTACATAGAGCGGTTGGGTGCGCGCGAGGTGCCTTCAGTGATATTTTTGCTGCGGCGGTTGATGGCGTCGCCGGCGCCGTCCTTGTCTTGCTGGTTCATGGGGATCTCTTTTATAGGGAGTGGGAGGACAAAGTATGCCCCGCGTAGGGGGTTGACTCCAATATATTTGTGGGTAGCCATTAATATGCAGAACATATGAGTCACCCCCACATTGAATTCAGGCTCTGGCGCCAGTTCGCCGCTGTGGCGGAGGAGCTTCACTTTGGCCGCGCCGCAGCACGCCTGCACATGACGCAGCCACCGCTGACGCAGGCCATCGCCCATCTGGAAGCCTTGCTCGGCGTGCGTTTGTTCGAGCGCACCAAACGCAGCGTGCAGATGACGGCGGCCGGCGCGGCACTGCTGCCGCAGGTGCTGGAGTTGCTGGCGCGTGCCCAGGCCCTGCCGGAGCAGGCGCGGGCGGCAGGCGCCGGGGAAGTGGGACGGTTGAGGCTGGCGTTTGTGTCCACCGCCGGTTTTTCCCTGCTTCCCGAATGGGTGCGGGTTTTTCGCGAGCGCAACCCGCTGGTTCAACTGGAGTTGCTGGAAGCCACCGGCGACACGCAGCTGCAGGCCTTTGAGCGCCGCGACATCGACGCTGGCGTGATCTTGCATTCGCCCGGCTTTGCGCCACCAGGGCTGCGCAGCCTGCGTGTGGCGCGTGAGCCGCTGGTGCTGGCGCTGCCCGAGCAGCACCCGCTGGCAGACGGGGCCGCGCTGGCGCTCGATGAGGTGTTGACGCAGCCGCTGGTGATATTTCCGCGCCGCATCCTGCCGTCGCTGTATGACGCGATATTCGGCATGTACCACGTGGCCGCGCAGTCGCCCCAGGTGGCGCAGGAAGCGATCCAGATGCAGACCATCGTCAACCTGGTGTCGGCCGGTCTTGGCGTGGCGTGGGTGCCTGACAGCGTGCGGCAGTTCCAGCGACCAGGCGTGGTCTATCGCAGCGTGGTGGGCAAGCGCGGCCGACAGGTACCGGTGTGTGAAACCAGCCTGGTCTGGCCTGAAGGCGCCGCCCCGGCCTGCGTCGCGCGCTTTATCGATTGCGCGCCGGCATTGCCCGTCTGAAGCTTGCACAAGCGGCTTGTTGGACAAGAAGCGACAGGGCCGGCCAGCGCGTCCGTGCAAAATACCCTCCATGCTGATTCATCCCACCATCGACCCCGTCGCCCTTCAATTGGGCCCGCTCGCCATTCACTGGTATGGCCTGACCTATCTGGCCGCCTTTGGCCTGTTTCTGTTTCTGGGCATGCGCCGCCTGCATCATGAGCCTTATGCCTCGATGACCGGGCAGGCTGCCTGGAGCCGCAAGGACATCGAGGACATTCTCTTTCTCGGGGTAATGGGCGTGGTGTTGGGCGGGCGGATTGGCTATTGCCTGTTCTACAAGCCCGCGTATTACCTGGCGCACCCGCTGGAGATTTTGTATGTCTGGCAGGGCGGCATGAGTTTCCATGGCGGCATGCTGGGCGTGCTGGTGTCGCAGATCTGGTTTGCACGCACGCGGCAGAAGCCCTGGCTGCAGGTCATGGATTTCATCGCGCCCTGTGTGCCGACGGGGCTGGCAGCGGGGCGGATCGGCAACTTCATCAATGGCGAGTTGTGGGGCCGATTCAGCAGCCCCGATTTGCCGTGGGGCATGGTGTTCAAACACAGCGGATCCATGCTGCCGCGCCATCCCTCGCAGGTTTACCAGTTCCTGCTGGAGGGCTTGCTGCTGTTCGTGTTGCTGTGGCTGTATGCGCGCAAGCCGCGCAAGACCGGTCAGGTGTCGGCGGTTTTCCTGATCGGTTATGGCGTGTTCCGTTTCATCGCCGAGTTTTTCCGCGAGCCCGACGACTATTTGGGGATCCTGGCGCTGGGCATGAGCATGGGCCAGTGGCTTTGTCTGCCGATGATTGCCGCCGGCGTCTGGCTCTGGTTGTGGGCTCAAAAACGGGCCTAGCCCCTGCCGAATGTGCATAATTCGCTATATTATTGATAGCGCAGCGCGATCCGGTCTGGCGTTTCCTGAGCGGCATCCTCGCAGCCTCCCTACCTGCTCCCCGGGTTTTTACCGGTGATTTCAAGGGCCGACCCCCTTGCGGGCATGCGCTGCTTCATAAATAATTATGTGTAATTACGCAAAATTATGAAAATCCCCACTACGCACCAAAACCGGTTCTTTGCCGCCGTCAGCCGAGGCGATGCTGGAGCATCGGGTCGGGAGCAAGGCGCGGAAATGGCTGGCTGAGATGCGCCTCGTCCAGAATTCGCTGCACCAGGAAGTCGCTGCCACCCTGCGCGAACAGATTTTTGCCGGCCTTCATGCGCCCGGCAGTTTGCTCGACGAGTTGGTCCTGTGCGAGCGGCTGCAGATCTCGCGCACGCCGCTGCGCGAAGCGCTCAAGGTGCTGACCGCCGAGGGACTGCTGCGCCACGAGCCGCGGCGCGGCTGCTTCATCAGCGAGGTCACCGAAAAAGACCTGGACGACATCTTTCCGGTGATTGCGCTACTCGAGGGGCGCTGCGCCTTTGAGGCGGCCCGCAATGCCACCGATGCCGACCTGGCTGCCCTGACTACCTTGCACGAGCGTCTGAACAGTCACGCCGCTGCCGGCCGCATCAACGACTACTACGACACCAATTTCGCCATCCACGAAGCCATCATCACGCTGGCCGACAACCGCTGGCTGGCCATGGCCATCGCCGACCTGCGCAAGATCCTCAAGCTGGCCCGCTCGCAGCAGCTGCACGCGCCCGGCCGACTCCAGCAAAGCCTCACCGAACACATGGCGGTATTTGCCGCGCTTAAGGCCAGAGACAGCGAAGGCGCCGACGCCGCCATGCGCACCCACCTGACCCGCCAGCGAGAAGCCCTCAGGGAACTCGCCAGGAGTCAGAGAACGAAGGTGCTGGCATGAGCTACCTGGCGAGGGCCCCCGGCCGAACGCCGGGGATCGACAGTAAAGCTGATGCCAGCAGGGAGCCGACACCCTTGGGTTGTGCACGCCAACGCAGGTCGGGAGGCGACAGCATGAGCCAGCTCGCAAACCTCGCAGCGGCAGTCAATCGATCTTCAATTGCCCCGCAGGCCATTTCATGAACACGCCCGACTGGATTGCCCGCAGCGTGTCCATCCTGCGAAGCCCCGAAAAATCAGAGTCAAAAACGGCACCAACCCCCGCCGAGCGGGCGCAAGCAGCTATCAAATCAGGAGCAACCGCGGCCACCCTGCGCAGCACCCGCGAGCGCCTGAACGCGACGCTGCGGCAAAAGGAAGAAGCGCTGTCGCCGCGCGTGTTGCGCCGCACGCTGGAAGAACTCAAGGCGATTGTTGATCCGCAGGTTAGCGAGGTCGAGGGCGGTCGCCGCGCCATGGGTGTGGCCGGCTGGTACGCCAAGGCCTCGCCAGACGAGCGGCGCGACATGTGGCTGCTGATGAGCGAGCAGTTTGTCGCCGACGCCACCAAGGTCAAGCATGCGCAGACCCAGTTTGCCGCCGCAGTGGGCACGCCCGATGAAGCGGTGGCCGAGGTGCGCTACCGTCGCGCCACCGTGTCGCCGCGGCGTCGGCTGCTGCAGCGTTTCAGCGCTTTCCCGGAGGGCTTTCGTTTTCTGGTGAACCTGCGCGCCGATCTGTTGCCGCACCTGAAGGCCGACAAGCGACTGCAGGCGCTGGACGTCGAGATGGAATACATGTTCTCGACCTGGTTCGACGTGGGTTTCCTGGACTTGCGCCGCATCAGCTGGGATTCGCCCGCCTCGCTGCTCGAAAAGCTGATCAAGTACGAGGCCGTGCACGACATCAAGAGCTGGGCCGACATGAAAAACCGGCTCGACAGTGACCGGCGTTGCTACGGCTTCTTCCACCCGCGCATGCCCGACGAGCCGCTGATTTTTGTGGAGGTGGCGCTGATCGATGACATGGCCGCCAGCATCGAGCCGCTGCTCGACGAGTCGGCTGCGCCGGCCAACCTCAAGAAGGCAACGACCGCGATTTTTTATTCCATCAGCAACACGCAGACCGGTTTGCGCGGCGTGAGTTTTGGTGACTCGCTGATCAAGCGCGTGGTCGAGACCCTGCATGAAGAGTTTCCGCGCCTCAAGAACTTTGCCACGCTGTCGCCGATCCCCGGCTTTCGTTCATGGCTTGGCAAAAATGCGGCCAAGCTGCTGGCACAGCTCGACGAAAAGGATCTCACCCTGCTGGGACGCGCAGTCGGCTTTGAGCCGCCCACAGCGCAGCATTTTTTGACGGCGGTCGATAACGTGCTTGCGCTTAACGAGAAGTCGGCGGTGCGCCGCGTGTTGCTGCATTGCGCGGCGCACTACCTGGGGCGCGAGCTTGATGACGGCAAACCGCTGGACCCGGTCGCGCGTTTTCACCTGGGCAACGGCGCGCGTGTGGAGCGCATCAACTGGGCTGGCGACCCATCGCCCAAGGGCATGAAGCAGTCCTGCGGCCTGATGGTGAATTACCTGTATGACCTCAGGCGGCTGGACAAGCACCGCGCTTTGCTTGCGCAGGGGAAAGTCCCGGTGTCGGGTGCCATCGAAGATTTGTATATTTGATGACAGTTTTGAACCGTTTTTATTGACCCACAAGGACAGGAGACAGCATGACTTCGAGTTTTGACACCAACGCGTCTCGCCGGGATGTGCTGCGGTTTGCAGCCGCCGGCGCTGCAGCTTACTCAATGGGCAGCCACGCGCAATCGACCTGGCCGGTCAAACCGGTCACCATGATCGTGCCTTTCCCGGCAGGCGGCGGCACTGATGCGTTCGCGCGCCCGATGTCGGCACAGTTTGCGCGCCTGACCGGCAAGCAAATGATCATCGACAACCGCGGCGGCGCCGGCGGCACCCTGGGTGCGAGTGTTGCGGCCAAAGCCTCCCCCGACGGCTATACCCTGTTCATGGGCGCCGTGCACCACACCATCGCGCCCAGCATGTACCCCAAGCTGGACTACGACCTTGAGAAAGACCTGGTGCCGCTGATCCTGGTGGCCAGCGTGCCGCAGGTGGTGGTGGTCAACCCGCAAAGGCTGCCGGTTGCCAACTTCAAGGAGTTTCTGGAGAACGCGCGCAGAAATCCCGGCAAGCTCAACTACGGCTCGGCCGGTGCCGGCACCTCGCACCACCTTGCGGGGGAGTTGTTCAAGCAGCAGACCAAAACCTTCATCACCCATATTCCGTATCGCGGCGCCGGACCGGCCCTGCAGGGCCTGATCGCCGGTGATGTGGAGATGATGTTCGACGGGCTCGGTTCCTCGGCGGCTCACATTGCAGGTGGCCGCATCAAGGCGCTGATGGTGTCGGGCAACAAGCGCAATCCGGCGATTCCCGATGTGCCAAGCGCCACCGAGATGGGCCTGCCCGACTACAACGTCACCACCTGGTACGGCGTCTGGGGCCCCAAGGGCATGCCGGCCGATGCCCAGGCCCGTGCGATCGAGGAGATCCGCAAGGCCTGCACCAGCGACGAAGCCAAGGCGGTCTGGGCGCGCCAGGGCGCGGAATTTGCCGGCCTGACCGGACCGCAATTCGGCAGTTTCATCAGCGCGGAAGTCAAGAAGTGGACCCAGGTGGTCAAGGCTTCCGGCGCCAAGCTCGACTGAGTCCGCAACGCGATTTATGACAGGACAGGTTCGTCTAGCCATCGCCGATTCGGTCGCCCAGGTCACCCTGTCTCACCCCGGCAAGCTCAACGCCATGTCACGTGGGATGTGGCAGGAACTGCGTGCGGTGTTTGCAACCATCCAGCAGGACGCGGCCTTGCGCTGCGTGGTGCTGGCGGGCGAAGGCGGCAACTTCTGTGCTGGCGGGGACATTTCCGAATACGCGGCTTTCCGCTTTGAGGAAGCCAGCTTGCGCCATTTTCACGACGAGTTGGTGTGGGGCGGCCTGCAGGCGATGCTCGACTGCGATGTGCCTGTCATTGCGCAGATCGAAGGCGCCTGCATGGGCGCGGGGCTGGAGATCGCGAGTTGCTGCGACCTGCGGCTGGCCAGCGCCTCGGCGAAGTTCGGCGCGCCGATTGCGAAGCTGGGCTTTCCGATGGCGCCGCGCGAGCTGGCGCTGGTGATGACTGCGGCCGGCGAACTCAGCGCACGCGAGATGTTGCTGGCAGCCGCGGTGCTGGATGCGCCGACGCTGGTGCAGCGCGGTTTCCTCAACCGCGTGGTGCCCGAAGCGCAGGTGGGCGAAGAAGTCTCGGCAAGCGCCGTGCGGGTCGCGCGCCTCGCGCCACAGGCCGCACGCCTGAATAAACAGTCTTTTCGGGCTCTAGCCCAAGTCCAACGTGCGTTAGCAGCTACTGATTTAGTAGCAAATGCCTATGCCTATGCGGCGTCTGCCGAGCACCGCGAAGGCGTCACTGCCTTTGTCGATAAACGCGCGCCCCAATTTTGAGGTGCGCCATTTTTACTTGCTCTTGTTTGTTTTCGATGCCGACTGTCAGCTAATCCACCCATGAAGAACAACAACCTGTTTGCCGCCCTGCGCGCGGCCTTCCCCGACGACCTGGATGCCAGTGCGGTGGAAACCGACAACGGTCTTTTTTATTCCTGGCGCGACCTCGAGCGCGGCACGGCGATGCTGGCGAACCTGCTGGTGTCGCTGCAGTTGCCGGCGGGCGCACGTATCGCGGTGCAGGTTGAAAAGTCGGTCGAGGCCATGATGCTGTATCTGGCCACGCTGCGTGCCGGTTATGTGTTTTTGCCGCTGAACACCGCCTACCAAAGCGCCGAGATGGCGTATTTCATCGCCAATGCCGAACCCTCGGTCGTGGTGTGCAGCCGCAAGAATTTCGGCTGGGTCAGCAAGATCGCGTTCCAGCAGGGCACTTACAACGTCTTCAGCCTGGACGATAACCGCAGCGGTTCGCTGCTGGACCGCGCTGCGCAGTGCAGCGACCGCCACGAGGTGGTGCAGTGCAAGGCCGAGGACCTGGCCGCCATCCTGTACACCAGCGGCACCACGGGGCGCAGCAAGGGCGCGATGCTGTCGCACGGCAATATGCTGAGCAATGCGCAGGTGCTCAAGGACTACTGGGCATGGAAGCCGGGGGACGTGTTGATCCACGCGCTGCCGATCTTCCATGTCCACGGCCTGTTTGTCGCCATTCACGGCGCGCTGATCAATGGCAGCAAGATGATCTGGCTGTCGAAGTTCGATCCCCAACTGGTGGTCGACAAGCTGCCCGAGGCCACGGTCTTCATGGGGGTGCCCACCTTGTATGTGCGACTGCTGGCCGAGCTTGGCCTGACGCGCGAGACCTGCCGCAACATGCGCTTGTTTGTTGCCGGCTCGGCGCCGCTGCTGATCGAAACCTTCAGGGCCTGGCAGGAGCGCACTGGCCACACGATTCTGGAGCGCTACGGCATGTCAGAAACCGCCATGCTGACCTCCAACCCCTATGACGGCGAGCGCCGCGGCGGCACGGTCGGTTTTGCGCTGCCGGGTGTCACGCTGCGCGTGCAGGGCGACCGCGGCCAGACCCTGCCGGCCGGCGAGGTGGGCGGCATTGAGGTCAAGGGCCCCAATGTGTTCCAGGGTTACTGGCGCATGCCGGAGAAGACGAAGGAAGAGTTCACGGCCGACGGCTACTTCAGGACCGGCGACGTCGGCAAGATCGACGAGCGCGGTTACATCCACATTGTCGGGCGCAGCAAGGACCTGATCATCAGCGGCGGCTACAACGTCTACCCGGCCGAGATCGAAGGCTACATCAACGACATGCCTGGCGTGGCCGAAAGCGCGGTGGTCGGCGTGCCGCATCCTGACTTCGGCGAGGTTGGGGTTGCCATCGTGATCGCCAAGCCCGGCAGCACGCTGGACGGCGACGCCATCATCGCGGCGTTGAAGGCGGGTCTCGCCAATTTCAAGATTCCCAAGCGCTGTTTTGTAGTGAACGAGTTGCCGCGCAACACCATGGGCAAGGTGCAGAAAAATCTGCTGCGCGAGCAGTACAAGGCGCTATTTGCCGCCTGAAGGGCTGGCTTGGCTTTTTACGCGTTCCGGCAGCGTGGCCAGCAGCACGCCGGCCAGCGCCAGCGCAAAGGCCGCGAGTTGCGCCGCGCCCATCGGTTCACCCAATACAAACACACCAACCAGCGCCGCGCTGATGGGCAGCATCACAGTGAAAACGCCAGCCCGACTCGCCGGCACACCCTTGAGGCCGGTCATCCACAGCCACACCGTCCAGACACTCGCGGCCAGCGCATAAAACAGCAGCAGCAGCCAGTTGCCCGGCGCGACCGCGGCAAAGTCGAAACTCCACGCCAGCCACAGGCCCATGGGCGTGACCAGCACAAAGCCCCAGAGGTTGATCAGCGCGGTGATGCGTTTGGCGCCCAGCGCACCCGTAAGCTTTTTGCCGATCACGGCATAAGCGGCTTCGCACAATACCGCTCCCAGCAGCAGCAAATTGCCCAGCCAGACCGTGTTTGAAGCCAAATCGGCCTGTGGCCCTTGTCCGGCATGGTCAGGCAGCTCCGTTTTTGATAGCGAGACCAGCGCGATCCCGAGCACCGCACAGGCCACGGCTGTGCCCACACGCAGGCTGATGCGCTCGCGCAGCAAGAGCCAGCTCAGCACCGCCACCACCGCCGGAATCGCCGCCATGATCACTCCGGCGGCCACCGCGCTGGACAGGCTGACGCCGTACAACATGCAGATCGAAAACAGGAAGTTGCCGAGAAAGGACTCAAGAAAGACCAGTTGCCGCGTCTGGCGTGTCATGGGCGCTTCGCCGGGCGGTTTTTTCAGCCAGTGCAGCATGGCCGCGCCGCCGATGCCGAAACGCAGCCATGCCAACAGGAACACCGGGAAAATCGCCACCAGCGGTTTGGACAGCGCGACGTAGCTGCCGACCAGCGACATGCTCAAGACCAGGCAAGCGTAGGCCAGAATGCGGTTCATGCAAGGGTTCTTTCCGGGATATCGTGTCCGCTGCGCCGGGGCTGCAACAATGAGCGGAAATCATGCCTCAATTCACGCCGAACCCATGACCACGCTCGCCCCCCGCCATGTTTTTGTTTACGGCACCCTGCGCCGCGGCGATGTGCGCGACATCACGCGCCTGCAGCCGGCACCGCAGTTTGTCGGCGTGGGCAGCGTGGCCGGCCTGCTCTACGACCTCGGTCCCTATCCTGGCTTGCTGCTGGGCGGGGAGGGCAGGGTGACAGGCGAGGTCTATGCGATCAGCGCCGAGCTTGAGCGCCTGCTTGATGAGATCGAGGAAGTCTGGCCACAGCAAAGCAACGAGTACTTCAAGCGCGAGGTCGCGGTGCGGATGGACACGGCACCGACAGGCGGCGGGCCCGCCTGCCTCGTCTACGAAATCAACCCGGACCGCCTCGCTGGCTGCCCGGTGATCGCAGGCGGCGACTGGCGGCGGCGCCGGCTCCAGGCACCCTGAGCCTCACAGCGGCCCGTCGCCTCTGCCGCGTCTGTTTTGTCGCGGCGCACTTCCCCGGCCGCGACACGACGATAGGACGGGTGAATTTCATAATCCGGTAATACGCTTTCGTATTGCGAGATAAAAAATGCTGCAATGCGCAAAATTTCTCAATATGAGAGAAAGATTTTTGCATGATGAAAAATTGCATGAATATCGTTGATTTCATTCAACAATATTTTTGTCTTATATAAGACATAAGAGCTTCACAAAGTCTTGTAGAAGACTTAAAGTTGAGCCCAGAACAAGTCGTCGCCAGCAAAACAAGGTGCAACACGGTTTGTCCCCTTTTTCTTTTCAACTCCGGAGTGACCCCATGCCACAGACCCTTACCGAACAACTGAGCCGCGAACAGCAAATTGCCGCCCTCGAAAAAGACTGGACCACCAACCCCCGCTGGAAAGGCATCAAGCGCGGCTACACCGCTGCCGACGTGGTGCGCTTGCGTGGTTCCTTCCCCATTGAGCACACGCTGGCTCGCCGCGGTGCTGAAAAACTCTGGGACCTCGTCAACAACGAGCCCTACGTCAACTGCCTAGGCGCGTTGACGGGTGGTCAGGCCATGCAGCAGGTCAAAGCCGGCGTGAAAGCGATCTACCTGTCCGGCTGGCAAGTTGCCGCCGACAACAACAGCTACTCGTCGATGTACCCGGACCAGTCCCTGTACCCGGTTGACTCCGTGCCACAGGTCGTTGAGCGTATCAACAACACCTTCCGCCGTGCAGACGAAATCCAGCATGCCAAAGGCATCGACGCTGGCGACAAGGGTTATATCGACAACTTCGCGCCCATCGTGGCCGATGCCGAAGCCGGTTTTGGCGGCGTGCTCAATGCGTTCGAGTTGATGAAAGCCATGATCAAGTCCGGCGCTGCTGGTGTGCATTGGGAAGACCAACTCGCTTCGGTCAAGAAGTGCGGCCACATGGGCGGCAAGGTGCTGGTGCCTACGGTTGAAGCGAACCAGAAGCTGATCGCAGCACGTATGGCTGCCGACGTTTGCGGCGTGCCTACTTTGGTGATTGCCCGTACTGACGCAGAAGCTGCCGACCTGCTGACCAGCGACTACGACGAAAACGACAAACCTTTCCTGACCGGTGAGCGTACTTCCGAAGGCTTCTACAAGACCAAAAAAGGTATCGACCAAGCCATCAGCCGCGCCATCGCTTACGCCCATTACGCCGACTTGGTGTGGTGTGAGACCGGCACGCCCGACCTTGACTTTGCAAAGAAGTTTGCCGACGCCGTGCACAAGGTGCACCCCGGAAAAATGCTGGCCTACAACTGCTCGCCCTCGTTCAACTGGAAGAAAAACCTGGACGATGCCACCATTGCCAAGTTCCAGAAAGAGCTGGGCGCCATGGGCTACAAGTACCAGTTCATCACCCTGGCTGGCATCCATTCCATGTGGTACAACATGTTCGATCTGGCGCAAGACTACGTCAAGCGCGGCATGTCGGCTTATGTCGAGAAGGTCCAAGAGCCCGAGTTTGCCGCTCGCGAACGCGGCTACACCTTTGTGTCGCACCAGCAGGAAGTTGGCACCGGTTATTTCGACGAAGTCACCACCACCATTCAGGGTGGCAAATCCAGCGTGACGGCGCTGACCGGCTCGACCGAAGAAGAGCAGTTCCACTGACCTGAGGCACTGAAAGCCGCCGTCTGCGGGCGGCCGTGGG
>NZ_JACDDD010000040.1:0-14058 GCF_013817205.1 Polaromonas sp. | reverse complement strand
TGCCCGGCCAACGCCCCCCGCGTCGGCCGGGCATTTTTCATGGGGATGTAGCGGTTTTCGCGTAGAGTGCGGCTGATTGATTCACGCCAACTCTGCAGGAGAAAGTCATGCCGGTCGATGCCACCCGGGGATTCAAACGCACACCTTACCCGGACTGCCACGGCACCGGTGAACTGCGCATTGACAGTGAAAACATCAATGAGGATTTCGAGGTTGAAAAGCAGATCGTGATCACCGAATGCCCGCGTTGCCTGGGGCTGGCGTTTCTCCCACCAGGCGCACCCTGAGCCGGCCTGCAAAAGCTGCCGTAAAATATGCCGATGCAATCAATCAAGCTGGAAACAGGAAGGATAGTCCGGGTTATGACACCGCGAACTACGACCACGCCTCCAGTTTGGAGACACGCCGGGCGCCAGCCGCATCCCTGCGTGACTTATAGCTACTGAATTAATAGCAAACCTCCAACCCAACCCAGTTCAAAGCGCGGCAGTTACCGCGCTTTTTTTATTTTCAGGGCCTACCCATCATGATCAAGATAACGCTTCCAGACGCCTCCATCCGCGAGTTTCCACAGCCCGTCACGGTGGCCGAAGTTGCAGCCTCCATCGGCGCGGGCCTGGCCAAGGCGGCCTTGGGCGGCAAAGTGGCCGGCAAGGTGGTGGATACCAGCTACCTGATCGCCGCCGACAGCCCCTTGTCCATCATCACGGCGAAAGACCCTGAAGGCCTGGACATGATCCGCCATTCGACCGCCCACCTGCTGGCCTACGCAGTCAAGGAGCTGTTTCCGGACGCCCAGGTCACCATCGGCCCGGTAATTGAGAACGGGTTTTTCTATGACTTCTCGTACAAGCGCCCGTTCACGCCGGACGACCTGACGGCTATTGAAAAGAAGATGGCCGAACTGGCGTCCAAAGACGAGCCGGTGACGCGGCGCGTCTTGCCGCGTGATGAGGCGGTGGCCTACTTCAAGGAAATCGGCGAGCACTACAAGGCCGAGATCATTGCCAGCATTCCGGCCAATGAAGACGTGTCGCTTTATCGCGAAGGCCAGTTTGAAGATCTGTGCCGCGGCCCGCACGTGCCCAGCACCGGCAAGCTCAAGTTCTTCAAGCTCATGAAATTGGCCGGCGCCTACTGGCGTGGCGACCACAACAACGAGATGCTGCAGCGCGTGTACGGCACAGCGTGGGCTACCAAGGACGAGTTGCAGCAGTACCTGACCATGCTGGAAGAGGCCGAGAAGCGCGACCACCGCAAGCTGGGCCGCGAGCTCGACCTGTTTCACATCGACGACCATGCACCCGGACTCGTCTTTTGGCACCCCAAGGGCTGGACGGTCTGGCAGGGCGTCGAGCAGTACATGCGCAAGGTTTACCAGGACAACGGCTACATGGAAGTCAAGGGCCCACAGGTGATCGACAAGACACTGTGGGAAAAAACCGGTCACTGGGACAAGTACCGCGACAACATGTTCACGACCGAGTCGGAAAAGCGCGAGTACGCGCTCAAGCCGATGAACTGCCCCGGCCACATTTTGATCTTCAAGCAGGGCATTAAAAGCTACCGCGATCTGCCACTGCGTTTCGGCGAGTTCGGTCAGTGCCACCGCAACGAGCCATCGGGGGGGCTGCACGGCATCATGCGGGTGCGCGGCTTCACGCAGGACGATGGCCATATTTTTTGCACTGAGGACCAGATTCTGGATGAGTGCAGTGCCTTCACGTCCCTGCTTCAAAAAGTCTATAAAGATTTTGGATTTACCAACATCATCTACAAAGTTGCAACCCGCCCTGAAAAGCGAATCGGCACTGATGAATTTTGGGATAGAACCGAGTTCGCGCTGATGGAAAGCTTGCGACGTTCTGGCTGCGACTTTCAAATTGCTGCGGGGGAGGGTGCTTTTTATGCCCCTAAGATTGAGTACACCCTGAAAGACGCCATTGGACGTGAATGGCAGTGTGGCACGATACAGATCGACACCAATATGCCGGGGTGTCTGGATGCCGAGTACGTTGGCGAAGACGGTGCCCGGCACCGCCCCGTGATGCTGCACCGCGCCATCGTCGGCAGCCTGGAGCGTTTCATCGGGATTTTGATTGAGGAACACGCCGGCGCGCTGCCCACCTGGCTGGCGCCGGTGCAGGTTTCCGTGCTCAATATCACTGATGCACAGGCCGATTACTGTCGCGAAATAGCTAAAACGCTGCAAAATCAAGGGCTTAGGGTCAACCTTGACCTGCGCAACGAGAAAATTACGTATAAAATACGCGAGCACTCAATGCAAAAGCTGCCTTACATCCTGGTCGTTGGCGACAAGGAGAAGGAAGCCGGCGCGGTTGCCGTGCGCGCCCGGGGTAACAAAGACCTTGGCGTCATGTCGCTCGAAGCCTTCGTCCAGACGATCGCCTCAGACATTACCCAAAAAGCCTGATTCCCGACTTCTTGTGAGTCAAATCGGCCCTTCGTCCTTGCTGGACGGGCGCAAGCAGATATAGCTTTTATAGCAAGTTTTGAAGGATTACAACCATCGCTACTGAATTTCGTGACCGCCGTCACCGTGAAGAACGCAAGCACCGCTTGAACCGTGAAATCATGGCCCCTGAAGTACGCCTCTCAGGGCCGGACAACGAGCCCTTGGGCGTTGTCAGCATCATGGAAGCCCTGCGCCTGGCAGGTGAGGCGGACGTGGACCTTGTTGAAATCTCCCCCACGGCGGTTCCGCCGGTGTGTCGGTTGATGGATTACGGCAAGTTCAAGTACGCCGAGCAGAAAAAAGCGGCGGAAGCGAAGTCCAAGCAGAAGGTCATTGAGGTCAAGGAAATCAAGTTCCGGCCCGGTACCGACGATGGGGACTACAACATCAAATTGCGCAACATCAAGCGCTTTTTGGAAGAGGGCGACAAATGCAAGATCACCTTGCGTTTTCGCGGTCGCGAGATCACGCACCAGGAACTGGGTCTGGCCCTGCTGGCGCGCATTCGTGACGAGTTGGCTGATTTGATTGTGGTGGAGCAGTTTCCCAAACTCGAAGGCCGGCAGATGGTCATGATGATCGCGCCGGGCAAGAAGAAGGTGGCTCCCAAGCCCGCAGCGGCACCCGCGGAAGCGGCACCGGCTGCATCGACAAGCGCCTGAGGCGCTGGCGCGGAAGAGATTTGAGCCTGCAGGTGTGGTTACCGGCAGGTTCTTCAGGGGATGCGAAAGTATCTCCGGCGAGAGCAGCTAACCCTGTTCTCCAAACGTGGTGAATTTAAAATTCGCCACGACAAGTGGCTCGGGGCCATCAAGTCTGCGTAAAGGTTCGCAGCGCCTCACGAGCACAAATGAATAGGAGCATTCAATGCCCAAAATGAAGACCAAAAGCGGTGCCAAAAAGCGTTTCCGCGTTCGTCCTGGTGGCACCGTCAAGCGCGGTCAAGCCTTCAAGCGTCACATTCTGACCAAGAAGACCACCAAAAACAAACGTCACCTGCGTGGTGCAGTTGCAGTTCATGAGACCAACATGGGTCACATGGCGCAAATGCTGCCGGGCATGGGCATTTAATTAACGACGAACAAGGAGTACTCACATGCCTCGCGTCAAACGTGGTGTAACGGCTCGCGCCCGCCACAAAAAAGTTTTAGCCCTTGCAAAAGGTTTCCGCGGCCGCCGCGGCAATGTCTTCCGGGTCGCCAAAGAAGCGGTAATGAAGGCGGGGCAATATGCCTACCGTGACCGCCGCACCAAAAAGCGCGTGTTCCGCCGCCTCTGGATTGCGCGTATCAACGCCGCCAGCCGTTCGTTCGGCATGACCTACAGCCAGTTCGCCAACGGTCTGAAAAAAGCCGGCATCGAGATCGACCGCAAGGTGCTCTCGGACATGGCTATTCATGACAGCGCCGCTTTTGGCGCGATTGTGGAACAGGTCAAGGCCAAGCTTGCTGCTTGATTTTGAGGTAGTCAGCTATTAATTTAATAGCTGGATACGCACAAAAGACGGGGGCTGGAGCTTGAAAAGGCTCTGGCCCTTTTTCTTTGGCCGGGCTGTGCGCGAAAGCCGCAGGCCGGTGGGCCCGCTACTGACAAGAAATTTATGAACGAACTCGATGCCCTGGTGGATTCGGCCAAAGCCGGTTTTGAGCAAGCGGGTACCCCCGCCGACCTGGAAAACGCAAAAGCCCGGTTTCTGGGCAAGGCCGGGCGCGTCACGGAGCTGATGAAAGGCCTGGCGGCCTTGCCGATGGACGAAAAAAAGTCCCGCGGCGCCGCCATCAACCTCGCCAAGCAGGCCATCGAGGCTGCGCTGACCGCACGCCGCCAGGCGCTGGCCGACGCCGAGTTGCAGCTACAACTCAAGGCCGAGGCGCTCGATGTGAGTCTGCCGGGCCGCCAGAGGCCCCAGGGAGGCCTGCACCCGGTGTCGCTGACGCTGGAGCGCATCGAGGCCATCTTCGGCTCCATGGGTTTTGATGTTGCGCAAGGTCCCGAGATCGAAACCGACTGGTTCAACTTCACCGCGCTGAACACGCCCGAGGATCATCCGGCACGTTCCATGCACGACACTTTTTATGTCGAGGGCGGCACCGAGGCCGCCCCCAACCTGCTGCGCACTCATACCAGCCCGATGCAGATCCGTTATGCAGTGCAGCACGTCAAGAAGCACCGCGCGCAGATCGATTCCGGTGGCGTGATGCCCGAGATCCGCGTGATCGCGCCGGGTCGCACCTACCGCGTCGACAGTGATGCCACGCATTCGCCGATGTTCCACCAGTGCGAAGGCCTGTGGATAGGCGAGAACGTGAGTTTTAAGGACCTGAAGGTGGTGTTCACCGACTTCTGCAGGACCTTTTTCGAGAGCGACGACCTGGTACTGCGCTTTCGCCCCAGCTTTTTCCCGTTCACCGAGCCCAGCGCCGAGATTGACATCCAGTTTCAGACCGGTCCGCTCGCCGGCCGCTGGCTGGAGGTGGCAGGCTCGGGCCAGGTGCATCCCAACGTGGTGCGCAACATGGGCCTGGACCCCGAGCACTACATCGGCTTTGCCTTTGGCATGGGGCCAGACCGGCTGACCATGCTGCGTTACGGCGTCAACGACTTGAGGCTGTTCTTCGACGGCGACCTGCGTTTTCTGTCGCAGTTCCAGTAACCCACCAAGCCTGACCACACCATGCAATTTCCTGAATCCTGGTTGCGCGAATTCTGCAACCCGCCGCTGAGCACCGAGGCCCTGGCCGAGACCCTGACCATGGCTGGCCTGGAGGTCGAAGAACTCAAGCCGGTCGCACCGCCTTTCAGCAAAATTGTCGTCGGCGAGATCCGTGAAGCGGGTCAGCACCCCGACGCTGACCGACTGCGTGTGTGTCAGGTGGACGTCGGGCAGGGCGCCTTGCTCAACATCGTCTGCGGCGCGCCGAATGCGCGTGTCGGCGTCAAGGTGCCCTGTGCGCTGGTCGGTGCCGAGCTGCCCCCCGACGAGGACGGCAAACCCTTTCTGATCAAGGTCGGCAAGCTGCGCGGCGTCGAGAGCCACGGCATGCTGTGTTCCGCCCGGGAGCTCAAGCTGTCCGAAGATCATGGTGGGCTGCTCGAACTCGCGGCTGACGCAAAGGTCGGCCAGGACATCCGTGCGCACCTGAACCTTGATGACACCCTGTTCACTCTCAAGCTCACGCCCAACCTGGCGCATTGTCTGAGTCTGTACGGGGTGGCCCGGGAAGTCGCCGCCCTGACCGGTGCCCCGCTGAAAGCCCCGCATTTCCCGCCGGCAGCGGTTTCGGGCACAGACAAACTCCCCGTGACCATCAGCGCACCGGACCTGTGCGGCCGTTTTTCCGGGCGCATCGTTCGCAAGGTCAACACCAAAGCAGCCACGCCGTCCTGGATGGTGGATCGGCTGGCACGTTGCGGGCAGCGCAGCGTCACCGCGCTGGTGGATATTTCCAACTACGTGATGTTCGAGCTGGGCCGGCCTTCGCATATTTTCGATCTTGACAAGATCCATGGTGGCCTCGATGTGCGCTGGGGCAAGGTAGGCGAATCGCTCAAGCTGCTCAACGGCAACACCGTGACGGTGGATGAAAAAGTGGGCGTGATCGCCGACGGCGAGCAGGTCGAGTCGCTGGCCGGCATCATGGGGGGCGACGCCACTGCGGTGTCGGATGCGACCGAAAATATTTACGTCGAGGCCGCCTTCTGGTGGCCCAAGGCGATTGCCGGACGTTCGCGCCGCTACAACTTTTCAACCGATGCCGGTCATCGTTTCGAACGCGGCGTTGATCCCGGCCAGACGGTGGAACACATTGAACGCATCACGCAATTGATCCTGGAAATCTGCGGCACGCCAGAGACGATTTGCGGCCCCATCGACGATATCCAGGCGAATCTTCCAAAGGCCCAACCTGTCACGCTGCGTGTAGCGCGCGCTGCCAAAGTCATCGGCATGCCGTTGACCCAGGCACAGTGTTCCGGCGCGTTTCAGCGTTTGGGGTTGGCTGTCACCGAAGGCGAGGGCACGCTGACGGTGGTGCCGCCCAGCTATCGGTTTGACTTGCAAATCGAGGAAGACCTGATCGAGGAAGTGGTGCGTCTGGTCGGTTACCAGCAATTGCCAGCCACACCGCCGTTGGCGCCCATCACCGCGCGCATCCGGCCGGAGTCGCAGCGCAGCGCATTTGCCGTGCGCCGTGCGCTGGCGGGCCTGGGCTACCAGGAAACCATCAACTTCAGTTTTGTCGAGGAACGCTGGGAGCATGAACTCGTCGGCAACCCCAACCCGATCAAGCTGCTCAATCCCATTGCCAGCCAGATGAGCGTGATGCGCTCGTCCCTGCTCGGTTCGCTGCTGCAGGTGCTGAAATTCAACCTGGACCGCAAGGCCGCGCGTATCAACGTGTTTGAACTGGGCCGTGTGTTTTTGCGCGATTCGTCCAGCCTGAACACCGACACCACTGTGGCCGGCTTTGCCCAGCCAATGCGAGTGGCCGGCCTGGCGTATGGCCCGCGCGAGGGCCCGCAATGGAGCCTGCCCGAGAAGGGCGTGGACTTCTTTGACCTCAAGGGTGACGTGCAGGCGCTGCTGGCGCCGCTGCAGCCAGTGTTCACGCCCGCCAGCCATCCCGCCATGCACCCCGGCCGTTGTGCCAGCGTGAGCATCGCCGGGCAAGGCATTGGTTTTATCGGCGAGTTGCATCCGCAGTGGAGGCAGGTGTATGAGCTGGCGCAGGCACCCATGCTCTTCGAACTCGATCTTGACGCCCTGTTGCAGCGACCCGTACCCGTGTTCCAGCCTGTGAGCAAGCTGCAGCCGGTTGAGCGCGACATCGCCGTGATCGTGGCGGAAGCGGTGACACACGCCGACCTGATGGCAGCTATCCATGGCGCCGACACCGGTGGTCTGCTTCAGTCGGCTACCCTGTTCGATGTGTACCGTCCGCAACAGGGGAACACCGCCATGCAGCTCGGCGAAAAAAGCCTGGCAGTGCGCTTGGTGCTGGGCGGCGGCGACGCTACACTGACCGACGAACAAATCGAGGCGGTGACCCAGGCCGTGCTGGCCAGTCTTGAGGCCCGGGTGCAGGCGCGCTTGCGTGCCTGAAGGCTCCAACAACAACAGCTATCAGCGAGGAGAGCAGCGTGGAATTTTCCGTTGAGAGTCTAGAAAGCCCCGCGCTCACCAAAGCCCATCTGGCCGAATTGCTGTTTGAACAGATCGGATTGAACAAGCGCGAATCCAAAGACATGATCGATGCCTTTTTTGACCTGATTTCCGATAGCCTCGTCGATGGCAATGACGTGAAAATTTCAGGATTCGGCAATTTCCAGATTCGCACCAAGGCGCCGCGTCCCGGGCGCAACCCCCGCACCGGCGAATCCATTCCCATTCAGGCACGCCGTGTCGTGACTTTCCATGCCAGCCACAAGCTCAAGGAACACATACAGGGCCAGCCCGCGGGCGCGGGCGACGCCCTGATGGTGCCGGGCGAGTAAACCCAGAAGTTCGGACGCACAGTTCCCGGTGCTGGCTGCATCTGCGAAGCTTTGTGCTGTTGGGACCAATCCGGATGGGTCCTAAACAACACATCTTGCCGATCTGAATGTAACTATTTGCGCTTGGCCAGGACTTAGAGTAGATTTGTAGCTTTAACGCTTAGCGCATTGATTTAATTGGAGAAAACTCTCCCCCCCATTCCCGCCAAACGTTACTTCACCATCGGTGAGGTCAGCGATTTGTGTGGCGTCAAACCTCACGTGCTCCGTTATTGGGAGCAAGAGTTCACGCAGCTGCGCCCGATGAAGAGGCGTGGCAACCGACGCTACTACCAGCATCATGAGGTGCTGATGATCCGGCGCATACGGGATTTGCTTTACGACCAGGGCTTCACCATCAGCGGCGCGCGCAACAAGCTCCAGGAAATCGTGCAGACCGAGCGCGACAAGCGCCGCAACGGCGAAGTGATGCTTGAAGGCGTGGATGTGATGGAGGGCGGTGACTCCATCCTGGACGACTTCGGTGACTCGGCAGATTTCGAAGACAGTGCCATGGACAGCGTTCTGGACATCGCCCATTTGTCCGACGGCAGTGCAGCGCAGCAACGGCTGCAACTGGTGCGTCGGGAGTTGTTTGAAATCCGTGATCTGCTGAGTGCCGCCTACTGAAGGGCAGGCGAAGCACGTTATAATTTGAGGCTTGAGACGGTGTGTGGCGCAGCCTGGTAGCGCACTTGCATGGGGTGCAAGGGGTCGAAGGTTCGAATCCTTTCACACCGACCATATGAATCAAGGACTTAGCTTCGAAATGGGCTAGGTCCTTTCTTCTTGGTGGCTTCGGAAAGCTCCATTGTCCCAACCGTTGTCCCAACCGCAACGAAAGCTGTGAATGAGTTTGGCCGTTGTCCCAACCGGGGTAGTTGGGGCAAATTCCCCCCGCTTTGACGAATTGACGCGATGAAGACGCGGCTATTCAGATAGTCAGCGCGATTTCTAGTTGCTACATATTTGATAGCTTCTTACGCACGTTCTACGAAGGCCAGCAGCCTATTTGGCATATAGATAGTGCTGCGCAAGGGCTTGATCAGCTTCCGCGAATGCGTCAGAGAGCGACGATCCTTCGGCGTGCCAGCGTTGCGACGACCTCCACTAGCGCGGTCATGCCGGGCGCGTTGCCCGCTAAATGGCGCTTTGCGCTGGTGGCAACGCACCCAACATCACCGCTTTCCATTTTCGAGGCTCTGTAGCTTTGGTCAGTGGCCAATGCGGAGTACCGCAATGGCCAGGTAGCACGAGGCTGTCGCGCAGCTTCGGCCAGCAGCGCGGCCATGTGTCGCCGCCAGTCGCTGCGCTTGGTGGCAGCGGCACATCACCGCTTTACCCCGTTCTATGCTCTGTAGTCTCAGCCAGTGGGCACGGCGGAGTACCGCCATGCCCAGGTTCCACAAAGCTGTCGCGTGGTGTGCGTGGCAGTTGTGTTGCTTGCCCGCTACGGCAAAGTTACATAACGCCGCATTGCCCTCAGTGTCCGCCAGTCAGTCGCAAGCTCCTTTTGTGGCGGCCACCGCTCCGCGCCCTTCGGGTGAAGGCAACAGGCTTTATGCAAAATTGCCTTCGCTGGAGGGGGTCGCACAGCCGTCGGCGCTTCCCGGTCGCTGGCGCGCCCTACACGCCGCCGTCTGCGCGCCCTTGTGGGTGTGCCTGCACCTTGGCATTAGTTAGGCGCTGCGCGCTGTGCTGTCGGTCAGTGGCCTGCGGCCAGTCATGTGGTGTGTGCCCCCGCCCGCCCGTGGGCCTCGCCGCTGCGCGGCTTGGCTACGCGCTGAACTGCCCGTCCGCCCCCCAAGGGGGCTCCCTCAGTCAGCGCGCCTGCGGATTTACTTGCTACAAAGTTAGTAGCTGGTCACGCAATGAATACGCTGGCTTACAGGCCGGAACGGCCTGTAAGCCAGCGTAACCGCTGGTTTACTTGTCAGATGCAATCGTTGTCGCACTATGTCGGGGCTGATCTGTCATTGGGATGGTGTACCGATAGACCCCAATTTTGCGAAACAGATTTACGGTTCGAGTTACTTGTGAAGAAACCCGAATTTGCGCCCGATGTCTTGAAAGCTGATCTGCACCCGCCGGTCATGCTCGGCCTTGAGCCGCTGGTAGGTAGCCCAATGCAGACCCTTGGGCTTGCCGCCATCACCATTCAAAATGCCAGCTTCCCAGCCCAGGCGTTTGCGCAGCTTGTCGGCCTGACGGCTGGAACGGTCACCCACCCCCTCTTTTTGACTGGCATAGCCCAGCCCACAACAGCGTCGGCAGGCGAAGTATTTGCCCGGCCCATAGAGCACCGCCACCCGCATACCCCGCCCCAACTGAACCCGTGCCGATTGGCGGCGCAACTCGTAGCGCATACCGCCGTGCCGGTGAGAAAACAAGTCCTGGCGGGTCCCATTCAGCAGGCGGGCCACGGCTACGCGCTTGTCAGCGTCCGGGTCTAGCGGGTCGGCAAACCGGGCGTTGTGCCAGCGGTGAGGGTTGTCTAGAAGCTGCGCTACGGTTACCACCTGGCCGTCGGCGCATGTCAACTCAAAGTCGCCCATCAGCACTTGGTGTACCGCAGCGCGCTCCAGCACGTTGGTGGCTTGTGCCAGCTTGATGCCACGGCGCTGCGCCAGCGCAGGGGCTTTGTCCGACACCCAATTACGCCGGGCGGTCTCGCATTTTTCAGCTACCGCCGCGCGTGCCGTCTTTTGTCCGGCCTGAGCCTGCTTCTTGATCGAGGGCGTGGCGCTGTCGATGAGCAGGCGCAGGTTGAATTGCGCCGCTGCGTTGCCATAGATCACACCATCCACCCCGGCGCGGGTAACGCCGTCCACCAACACCGATGGTCCGGCAAAATCCAGCCGCTCTGGCTGCCAGACGGACACATCGACCAAGCAACGCGGCAAGCGTTGGCCCGCCACACCAATGTCGCACCAGCCCGCGCCCGGTGTGGCCCACAGTAGTGCTTCCAAGGCTTTACCCGCTTCGGGAATCAGTGTGGCATCTACCACGGGGATGTACAGGCGGTGTCGGGTCAGGCCAGACAAAATGCCGCTGTCTGGAGACACACAACCGGCCGACGCACTGGGCCGCCAGAGCATGGGGGAACCGGCCAGTGCCGGTGCGGCTGCAATTAAACGGTCACGAAACTGGAGCGGCGAAAGTTCGCCGCCGGGCAAACCGTCGTGGTCCAACATCATCACACCCGGAGCGGCCCGAAACTTGAAGTTGTCGCGGGAGCGGGCGATGGCACCTGCCTGTTGCGCCTCGGTATCCGCCTGGGTGCAGACCGCTACGGAATCCGCTTTGGTGACACCCCAAGTAACCGCTTGCGCCCAGGTCAAAGCGTCCAACTGGGCCTTGAGCTTGTGCAGATCGGCGGCTTCCACACGCTTTGCATGACCCTCGCTGAGCATGGCAGACGTCTCCTTGCGCATACCGCCCGTAGCGTTGATGCCAATGATTTTGGTCAGTCGGGTTGGCTTGATGCTGGTGATCACCGTGAATGCCAGCGGCAGTTTTGGCGGCTCTGTTGGAGCTGGTGGTTCAACCTGCGCCTCGTTTTGCTCTGCGCAGTTGCGAGAGTTGTCTGAAGTTGCGAGATTTTTGGCGGCTGATGGCTGGCCGCGATCGGTTAAGTTGGTCATATCATTCATACACAACCTCGCGGCACAAGGGACAACAGGAATGCAACGGCATAAGGCGCGGACTGAACCAGCCAATAGGCGAGGGCGTTAAATGCTCCTTTCATGGCTACAGCCCCAAAACTGCCATCAGCTCTTTGCGCTTCGCGTGGAGCGACTGAACCAGCTCACGAATTTCGGTGTCGTTCTTGCCAGAGATGCGCGCGGCATTTAATGACTCAATCTCACTCGCTGGCCAGCCAACGGCGCGTGGCCCCAAGCTGACGGGCTTGGTCCACAGTCCTTGCGCAATGCGCAGGTAGATGGTGGAGCGGGAGTAGCCAGATTGGGATTTGGCAGCCGGGATTCGCAGGATGGTGTGCGTCATGTTGGGTCCTCTTTGACGGGTATGGAACAAACTCAGACGCAAGTTTGTTTGGGCGTTTTGGGCGATAAAAGGCCCACCTGGCTGCATGCAGAAAGTTGTTTTCAGAGGGGAGGTGGGCTTTGTAGCCACAGAACAGGGCAGAACAGGGCTTTGCCATAGGAGAAAACTGGGCGAAAACTTTCCGCCCAACTTTCTTTGCAAAATCTTTAGGTTGTTGGCATAATTGCCAACATGCCAGCCGAACTGATTACCCGTTTCAAGAACATCACGCCCGACGGGGCGATTCTGGAACTGGTGGTGTGGAAAGTGCCCGCGCCGGTGCCGCCCACCGAGCACGGCTACAAGTACCGCGCCGTGTATGCGGCGAATGGCGTGCGGGTGGTGGGCTTTGACAATGAGCGCGGAAAGGGCGACCACTGCCATTTGGATGGCACCGAGGTGCCCTACACCTTTGTCAGTGTGGAGCAGTTGGTGGAAGACTTTATTGCGGCAGTTGCCGCCAGGAGAGCACTATGAGCGAACGATTTTTGACGATTACTTTGCAACCCGACTGGAGGGGCGCGCTGCGTGCCGCAGGTAAGGCGGCTACTGCCGCCACCTACCAGGGCGAGGTGCTGAACTTTGAGAGCGCCGGCCACTTCTTTGGCCAACTGTCTGAGAAACGTTGGGAGATTGTGCGGGCAGCGCAGGGCAAGGGTGAACTATCGGTGCGCGAGCTGGCGCGTGGGGTGGGCCGCGATGTCAAGCGTGTGCACGAGGATGTGGGCATTCTGGCTGAGCTGGGCCTGCTGGAGCGCACCGAAGGCGGCGGTGTGCTGTGCCCCTATACGTCGATGCATATCGACATGTATTTGAAGGCGGCTTGAAGCGGGGGCTGCGTGGCCCTCAGGCCAGCATGTGTTTTTTGATGGTGCTGGCATCGCGGTCTTTGGCAATGGTGGTCTTGGCGATCTGCTGCGAATACCAAACGTCGGACTCACCGGGGCGGCGTTTTTTTAGTGCCCGGTATTCCTTTTGCCATGCTGCGTACATGGCCTGGGTGGCGAGCTTGCGGGCTTCGCGCTTAACGGTGCTGGGCGTATGGCGAGGGTCTGCGGTAGTAGTTGCATCCACCAATTGGTGAATGGCTGCGGCATCCAGCGTGAAGTTGCCATCCTCAAAGCGGATGACATCCGCCAGCGGCAACACCGCCGCGCCCACCACCAGCGTCATGTGGCCCTGCACGCGCAGGCACAGCATTTGGGTGCGTTTGATGCCACGCGCCATACCAACGGGTAACAAATCGGCCTCAGAAGGTTGTACGGTGGTTTGCATCAGACCGAGACTGGTAGCTACAAAGTTGCAGACCATTTGCCCATCGCAGCGCCATTGCGCTAGCCGTGCGGGTGGGATCGCCACGCGGTTGATGTCGCTGCGCTTGTTACACACAACGAACGATGTGGAGGGGGCGTTCGCTCGCGACACCGTGTGCACGGGCATGCTGCATTCCTGCTCGCAGCCGGGGCAAACTACGCTTTGGGCTGGGCGTGCTTTCAAAAGCAGACCTTGCGACTTCAAGGCTGCCACAGCTGCTGCAGGCCATTGGTTCAAGTCTTCCGTGCTGACTAAAGTTGCCGCGCCATTGCGCGCGCCTACGCGGCCCAGCAACTCGATCAAGGCGGCTTGGGGCGTCATTCCACCAGTGCAGGTGCCATAGGTGTGGCGGCGTCGGGCGTGGCCAAGTCAACCGGCTCGCGGGGCTCGATGCCAGAGGCGCTGAGCATGTCGCGCAGCTTCAACCCGACCTCGTCATATTTGAGTGAGCAGGAGTTGGGATAGGTGATGTGGATATTCACGATTTTGGGTGGCCGGTCGGCTTCGACCACCATAGACACGGCCAAGTCCACTTGGGTGACGCTGTACTGGGCCATGGGCATCGCGGCTTGGATGCGATCCAGCAAAGCGTAAACTGAATCGCCCCGGGTTTCATGGAGGCTGTTTGGTTTAAGTCATGCCTCCACCGTGGAGGCTTGACTGGCGAGTTGCCGGTAGTAGTTTGCCTC
>NZ_JACDDD010000001.1 GCF_013817205.1 Polaromonas sp. | reverse complement strand
CGCAGACTCGGGCCAGCATCGCCAGAAAACCGGCTCGAACACTGTGCCGGTTTCATGTTGTGAACTCTTGACTAGCAACTCTCGCTGCGGCGGGGGTTATGCAGACCTTCCCTAACAGGAAAGACCCGAACCACAGACACCCAGCCTAACCCGCTGGGTTTTCTTTTGGCTGATTTTGGGGCTGGCTACATGGTGGCTACACGGTACAAAAAACGGTACTGGTGGCTACACAGTGGCTACATGACCCCCAAAGAGAAAGGGCTTGCTACCAAGTTAATAGCAGCAAACCCTTATATCTATTGGTGCCGGAGAGATGAATCGAACACCCGACCTTCTCATTACGAATGAGCTGCTCTACCGACTGAGCTACACCGGCGTAAACTTTTACATACAGCCCACGATTATAGCTGGGCAGTTTTCCCGGCGTGGTACGCGGTGACGCGCTCGACCTCGTTCTTCGAACCCAAAATCACACTCACGCGTTCATGCAGCTTGGTGGGCTGGATGTCCAGGATGCGCTGCCGGCCGTTGGTGGCAGCGCCGCCGGCCTGCTCGATCAGCCAGCTCATGGGGTTGGCTTCGTACATCAGGCGCAGCTTGCCGGCTTTCTCTGGCTCGCGCTTGTCCCAGGGGTACATGAAGATGCCGCCGCGGCACAGGATGCGGTGCACGTCGGCCACCATGGCTGCGACCCAGCGCATGTTGAAGTCTTTGCCGCGCGGGCCGTCCTTGCCGGCGAGCAGTTCGTCCACATAACGTTTGACCGGCTCGTCCCAGTGCCGCATGTTGCTCATGTTGATGGCGAACTCTTTGGTGTCGGGCGGGATCTGCACGTTTTCCTCGATCAGCACAAACGAGCCCTGCTCGCGGTCCAGCGTGAACATGGCGACGCCGTCACCGACGGTCAGCACCAGCGTGGTCTGCGGGCCGTAGATGCAGTAGCCGGCGGCTACCTGCTGACGGCCGGCCTGCAGGAAGTCGCCCTCGTCGACGCCGCGGTCGCCTTCGGGCATTTTCAGAACGCTGAAGATGGTGCCTATGCTGACGTTGATGTCGATATTGCTGGAACCGTCGAGCGGGTCAAACAGCAGCAGGTATTCACCCTGCGGGTAACGGTTGGGCACCACGTAAATGCCTTCCATTTCCTCGCTGGCCATGCCGGCCAGGTGGCCGCCCCATTCATTGGCTTCGATCAGCACCTCGTTGGCGATGATGTCGAGTTTTTTCTGGATCTCGCCCTGAACGTTCTCACTTTCGGCGCTGCCCATGACGCTGCCCAGCGCGCCCTTGTTGACGGCCTGGCTGATGCTCTTGCAGGCGCGGGCCACCACTTCCAGCAGCAAACGCAGCTGCGAAGGAATGTGACCGTCGATGCGCTGCTGCTCGACCAGATAACGCGTCAGTGAAACTTTGGAAGACATGAAATTTCCTTTGGGCTAGTCGGCCAAGGCGCGCGAGACAACCTCGTGCGTGTCTTTACTGAGATCGGATTTCGCAGCAACACGGGCAATCGCTTCGCGCGCAGCGCTGCGGTAGGGCTCGGCCAGCTTGCTCCAGCGGTCCAGCGCACGCGCCAGCCGGGCGGCGACCTGCGGGTTGATCGCGTCGAGCTCGATCACGCGTTCGCTCCAGAACACATACCCTGCCGCATCTGCGCGGTGAAAACCTGCCGGGTTGCCCTGGCAGAAGGTGCTGACCACGCTGCGTGCGCGGTTCGGGTTGCGCAGGCTGAAGTCGGCGTGTTTCATCAATTGTTTGACGGCCGGCAGGATGTTGCCGCTGCGGTCGGGCGCGCTGGTCTGCAGGCTGAACCACTTGTCGATGACCAGCGCCTCGTCCTTGAACATGGCGTGGAAGCGGAGCAGTGCCTCAGCGGCCAGCGGGTGGCCGCTGGAGACCAGCGCCGCCAGTGCATTGAAGCGGTCGGTCATGTTGCCGGCGTCCTTGAAACGCTGGTAAGTCTTGCCGGGCCAGACCGGGTCACCATTGACGGTGGCGGCGATACACAGGTGCGAAAGCGCCATGCCAGCCAGTGCGCGGCGGCCCGACGACAGCGGGTCGGGCGTATAGGCGCCGTTGTCCTGGTTGGCTTCGTAAGCCGCCGCCCAGTCATCAACCAGCGCGGTGGCGAGCTGCGTGCGCATGGCTTCACGCACCGCATGGATACGCTGGGGGTCCACCACGTCAAGTTGCTCGGCGATATAGGTTTCGCCCGGCAGGGTCAGCACCAGCTCCTTGAAGGCGGCGTCCAGCGCGGGGTCGCGCAGCACGCTGCGCATGGCCTGGATGTATGCATCATTCAGGGGCTCAGCCCCCGCCGGATAAGCGCTGGCAGCTATGGATTTGATAGCGCTGCGAACCGCCAGACGTTGCCCGGCTTCCCAGCGGTTGAAGGGGTCGATGTCGTTGGCCAGCAGGTGCAGCAGCTGCGCGTCGCTGTAGTCGAACTCCAGCACCACCGGGGCGCTGAAACCGCGCAGGATGGACGGCACCGGTTCGGCGTCGAGGTGGGTAAAGGTCAGCGTCTGGCTGGCCTCGGTCAGTACAAAGGTACGCGGCGCAGCCACCGGCGTGGCTTCGCCCTCGAGTTGCAGCGACAGGTCCGCTCCGTCGGCACCCAGCAGGCCCAGGCCCACGGGAATGACAAAGGGCTCCTTGGCCGGCTGGCCGGGGGTTGGGGCGCAGCTTTGCGACAGCGTGAGGGTGTAGCTGCGCGCTGCGGCGTCATACACACCCGTGCCGTGCACACGCGGCGTGCCGGCCTGGCTGTACCAGCGCTTGAACTGGGGCAGCAAACGCGCCAGGTCCGAGGCCGGGTTGGCGTCAGCAATCGCCTGCGCAAAGTCGTCGCAGGTGACGGCCTGGCCGTCGTGGCGCTCGAAGTAAAGCTTCATGCCTTTGGCAAAACCGTCCCGACCGGCAGGGTCGCCGATGCTCGCCACCAGCGTCTGCATCATGCGCACGACCTCGGCGCCTTTTTCGTAGATGGTGACGGTGTAGAAGTTGCTGATCTCAATGTAGCTGTCGGGCCGCACCGGGTGCGCCATCGGGCCGGCATCTTCGGGGAACTGGGCGGTGCGCAGTACCCGCACGTCTTCAATGCGCTTGACGGCGCGGGCCGAGGCCTCACCGCACAGGTCCTGGCTGAATTCCTGGTCGCGGAAAACCGTCAGGCCTTCCTTCAGGCTCAACTGGAACCAGTCGCGGCAGGTGATGCGGTTGCCGGTCCAGTTGTGAAAGTACTCGTGGCCGACCACACTTTCGATGTTCGAATAATCGGTGTCGGTCGCGGTCGCCTGATTCGCCAGCACATACTTGGTGTTGAAGATGTTCAGGCCCTTGTTTTCCATCGCGCCCATGTTGAAGTCGCTGGTGGCGACGATCATGAAACGCTCCAGATCGAGCGAGAGGCCGAAGCGCGCTTCGTCCCACGCCACCGAATGCATCAGCGAGTTCATCGCGTGTTCGGTCTTGTCCAGGTCGCCGGGGCGCACATACACCTGCAACGTGTGCTCCTTGCCGGCACGCGAGGTGATGCGCTGCTCGCGGCACACCAGTTGCCCGGCCACCAGCGCAAACAGGTAGGCGGGTTTTTTGTGCGGGTCCACCCACTTGGCGAAGTGGCGGCCCTCGGCCAGATCGCCTTGTTCGACCAGGTTGCCGTTGGACAGCAGCACCGGATATTTCGCCTTGTCGGCGCGCAGGGTCACGCTGTAGCTGGCCATGACGTCCGGGCGGTCCAGGAAGTAGGTGATGCGCCGAAAGCCTTCGGCCTCGCACTGGGTGAAGAAGGAGTCGTTGCTGACGTACAGGCCCATCAGCTTGGTGTTTTTGGCCGGTGCGCAGGTGGTGAAAATCTCCAGCTCAAAAGGGTCGTTGCCGGCGGGCAGGTTTTCCAGCACCAATTTTTCGCCCTCCATGCGGAAGGAGGTGCCCTGGCCGTTGACCAGCACACGCGCCAGGTTCAGCTCCTCGCCGTCGAGCTTGAGCGGCTGCGCCGGCACATCGGCATTGCGCCGCAGCGTCATCTTGTTGAGCACGCGAGTCTTGGCCGGGTCCAGGTCGAAGGACAGGTCAACGGTGTCTATCCAGTAGGCGGGCGCGATGTAGTCGGCGCGGTTGATCACCGCGGATTGGCCTTCACGCATCATGGTGGGTTCCTGAAAAGTGGAGGGAGTGGGCTGAGTCGCCGCCGGGCCGCCCCAAGGCGACTGCGGCCCCCTCGGGGGGCAGAGAAGTACACGAAGTGACGAACGTGGGGGTCATGTCATACACCCTGCTTCAGCGAAGCTTCGATGAATTGATCGAGGTCACCGTCCAGCACTTTCTGGGTGGCCGAAGTCTCGTAGTTGGTGCGCAAGTCCTTGATGCGGCTGTTGTCCAGCACGTAGCTGCGGATCTGGTGGCCCCAGCCCACGTCGGTCTTGGTGTCTTCCAGCTTCTGCTGGGCTTCCTGCTGTTTGCGCAGCTCGAAGTCGTAAAGCTTGGAACGCAGGCGTTTCCACGCCACGTCGCGGTTGCTGTGCTGGCTGCGGCCGTCCTGGCACTGAACCACGATGCCGGTCGGGATGTGCGTCAGGCGCACCGCCGAGTCGGTCTTGTTGATGTGCTGGCCGCCGGCGCCGCTGGCGCGGAAGGTGTCGGTGCGCACGTCCGAGGGGTTGATGTCGATCTCGATGGAGTCGTCAATCTCGGGGTAAACAAACACCGAGGCAAACGAGGTGTGTCGCCCGCCCGAGGAGTCAAACGGCGACTTGCGCACCAGGCGGTGCACGCCGGTTTCGGTGCGCAGCAGGCCAAAGGCGTATTCACCCTCGATCTTGATGGTCGCGCCCTTGATGCCGGCGGTGTCGCCTGGCGTTTCGTCCTCGATGACGGTCTTGAAGCCCTTGCGCTCGGCGTACCGGAGGTACTGGCGCAGCAGCATGCTGGCCCAGTCGCAGGCTTCGGTGCCGCCAGCGCCGGCCTGGATGTCCAGAAAGCAGGGCAGGGGATCGGCCGGGTTGTTGAACATCCGGCGGAACTCCATCTTCTCGACCTCGGTGGCCACATTGGCAGCCTCACCTTCAATCGATGCCATGCCGGCGTCGTCGCCTTCGGCCCTGGACATTTCGAACAGCTCGGTATTGTCGGCCAGTTCAGCGCTCAGGCGGTCGATGACGTGAACCACGTCTTCCAGCGACTTTTTTTCCTTGCCCAGTTCCTGCGCGCGTTTGGGGTTGTCCCAGACTTTCGGGTCTTCGAGCGCGGCGTTGACTTCGTTTAATTTACGTTCCTTGGCAGGATAGTCAAAGATACCCCCTGAGCTCGACGACCCGGTTGCTGAGGTCGGTGAGCTGATTGACGATGGTGTTGATGCGTTCTGCTTCCATGAGAAATCCTGTGTGGTCTGGGGTCAATCCCTCATTTTCTCATGCTTGGGGAGACCTCAATTTTTCAGGGGCGCGGGCAGGGGCAGCTGGCGCTGGCGCAGCACATCGCGCAGGCGGTCCGGGTAGTCGGTGATCAGGCCGTCCACGCCCCAGCCGATCAGGCGTTCCATGTCAGCGGGCTGGTTAATGGTCCAGGGAATGACCTTCAGTCCCAGCGCCTGGGCCTGCTGCACCAGCGCCTGCGTGACAGCGCCGCCATTGGGCGCCCAGACGGCGCCGCCGGCGGCCTTGACCATGGCCGGCACGCTCGCGTGTTCGGCGATCTTGAAGCCGGCGGTCCAGCTGCCGCTGCTGATGTTGTTGGTGTTGGCGGTCTGGATGCTCAGGTAAACCGTGGGGATGGACGGTTCCAGCCGCTGCACGATCTGCAGCGTGCGCCAGTCGAAGCTCTGGATGCTGACACGCCCCAGCATGCCCGCGTCGCGCACCACCTTCAGCAGCGCTTCGGTCAGCTGCTCGGGGCTGGCGGTGTCGGCCGGTTGCTCGGGGTTGAGCTTGGTTTCGATGTTGAAACGCACGCCGGTCGCGCCCAGCTGCTTCACACGTTCGAACAGCGCAGCCAGCGTCGGGATGCGCGTGCCGTCCAGCGGCTGCTGGGTGCTGAAAGTGCTGGCGTACGGCGTGCCCGGCTGGATGCCGCCGACGTCGTAGGTCTGCAGCTGCGCGACGCTCAGCGAGCGGATCAGCGGGCCGCGGCTGCCGCTCAGCCACTGGCCAGCGGCGTCGCGGGTGATCAGCGGGTTCAAGTACGGGTCGTGCGCGATCACCACCACGCCGTCTGCGCTCAGACCGACGTCCAGCTCCAGCGTGGTGACGCCAATGGTCAGAGCCCGCTCAAACGCCGGAAGGGTGTTTTCAGGCGCCAGCCCGCGGGCGCCACGGTGGCCTTGCAGGTCAAAGGCGGATGCCACCGGGGTGGCCAGCGTGGCCAGCATCGCCATTGCAAGCCAAATTGGCCTCCAGCCCTTATGCGGCGTGCGCACGCAGCTATTAAAAAGTGAGCGAAGGGCAGACCGGTGGGACTGCGGTGTGGGATGGGTCAGGGTGGTCATCACTACATTTTGCCCCCTTCCCGTGACAAAGCATGGATGAGCGCCCGCTATCGGAATAACGAGCCGCGGTCATGCTTGCACCCGAGCGCAGCACACGCGACCAAATGAGGGTTGGGAGTGGCGAGTGTTGCTTGCTGTCCGGGGTGGGACGGGGGGCGCTTCGTCGTGCAGTATTCGCTATGAATTCAATAGCTGATGACGCACGGCTGGCGGGGCCAGGAGCATATTTGACTCATAAATCTGTCCGCAGCTTCCAGATCTCCGGAAACAACACCACATCCAGCATCTTGCGCAGATAACTCACTCCACCCGTGCCGCCGGTGCCGCGCTTGAAACCAATCACCCTCTCCACAGTCGTGACATGCCGGAAGCGCCAGAGCCGGAAGGCGTCTTCGAGGTCGGTCAGTTCTTCGCCGAGCTGGTACAGGTCAAAGTACTTCTTCGGGTCACGGTAGACCGTCAGCCAGGCCTGCTCCACCGCGCTGCTTTCCACATAGCCCTGTGTCCAGTCGCGCTGGGTGTGGCTGGCGGGGACGGCGAGGCCGCGCCGCGCCAGCAGGCGCAGCGCCTCGTCGTACAGCGACGGGGTTTCGTAAGCCGCCTGTACCTGAGCCAGCAGATCGGGGCGGTGAGCGTGGGGCTTGAGCATGGCGGCATTCTTGTTGCCCAGCGCGAATTCGATGCAGCGGTATTGCGCGCTCTGGAAGCCGCTTGAGTTGGCGAGGTAGGGCCGGATGGCGCTGTACTCGGGTGGTGTCATGGTGGCCAGCACGTCCCAGGCGTGCACCAGCTGCTCCATGATGCGGCTCACGCGCGCAAGCTTCTTGAAGGCATCGCCCAGTTCGTCGCCCGCGACGTTGGCAATCGCGGCGCGCAGCTCGTGCAGCATCAGCTTCATCCAGAGCTCGCTGGTCTGGTGCTGCACGATGAAGAGCATTTCATCGTGCGCCGGCGAGAGCGGCTTTTGCGCGCCGAGGATGGCGTCAAGCTGCAAATAGTCGCCGTAACTCATGTCGCGGCTGAAGTCGAGCTGGGCTTTTTCGTCGGCGACGATTTTTTCTGGTGTGGTCATGATCAGGTCACCGCATGTTTCTGGTTGAACTCGGGCTGTTGCCACTCTCCGGATTCCAGCACCTGCTTCAAATGCTCAACCGCGTGCCAGACGTCTTCAAAGCCGATGTACAGCGGGGTGAAGCCGAAGCGCAGGATGTCGGGCTGCGCGGCGCCATCACCTGCGCGGAAGTCGCCGATCACGCCGCGTTTGATCAGCGCCTGGATGATGGCGTAGGCGCTTTCGCTGCGAGACAGGCAAACCTGCGAGCCACGTTGCGCATGATCGCGCGGCGTGGCCAGCCCGAGGCCATGGCCCGCACAACGTTCTTCCACCAGAGCGATGAACAGGTCTGTTAATGCCAGCGACTTGGCCCGCAGCGCCTCCATGCCACCGAGGGCGTGTGCGGCGCCGAACACATCGAGCCCGCACTCGAGCGCGGCTAAGCTCAGTATGGGCTGAGTGCCGCAGAGGTAACGCGTGATGCCCGGCGCAGGCCGGTAATCGGGTGTGAATTCAAACGGTGCGGCATGGCCCCACCAGCCTGCCAGCGGCTGCCGAAAGCGGTCAGCGTGACACGGGTTCACCCACACAAAGGCCGGCGCGCCCGGGCCGCCGTTGAGGTATTTGTAGCCGCAGCCGACGGCAAAGTCAGCCTTCGCGCCCTGCAGGTCCACCGGCACGGCGCCGGCGCTGTGCGCCAGGTCCCAGACCATGAGGCTGCCAGCCGCATGCGCCGCCGCCGTCACGGCCAGCATGTCGTGCATGGCGCCGGTGCGGTAGTTGACGTGGGTCAGCATCAGCACGGCAGCATCGCCATTGAGCGCAGGCAGGATGCCGTCCGGCTCGACCAGCAGCAGCTGGTAGCCGCGTTCCCGGCACAGGCCTTCGGCAATGTAGAGGTCGGTGGGGAAGTTGCTGCGTTCGCTGACCACGGTTTTTTTTCCAGGCGCATCTTCCGCGGCGATGCTGAGTGCAGCGCTCAGCACCTTGTAAAGGTTGACCGAGGTACTGTCGGTCACCACCACCTCACCGGCCGCGGCGCCGACCAGCGGCGCGATCTTGTCGCCCAGGCGCTGCGGCAAATGAAACCAGCCGGCGCTGTTCCAGGAGCGAATCAGGTCCTGGCCCCATTCGCGGGTGACGACATCGGCGACGCGAGCCGCTGCGCTTTTGGGCAACACGCCCAGCGAGTTGCCATCAAGGTAAATCACGCCATCAGGCAGTTCAAAGTGCCCGCGCAGGGCGCGCAGGATGTCGCCGGCGTCGAGCGCGCGGCAGTGGTTCAGGGTGGTGTTCATAAGTCTCTCAGGATGGCCCTGACTGGCGAGGCATCGGCCCGCATGAGTTTCAGGGGCAGGGCGATCAGTTCGTAGTCGCCAGCGGGTACATCGTCAAGCACCAGGTTTTCCAGCACGCGCAGATCGTGCTTCAGCAGCAGGTGGTGGCTGGGCAGGTCGTGGCTGGTCGCAGGGTCCACGCTGGGGGTGTCGATCCCGATCAATGCTATGTTTTTGCTAGCTAGAAGCGCAAGCGTGGCGGGGGCCACGGCCGTAAATGATGCCCAATCCTGGCTGGCGACTGCGGCGGTGCGCAGCAACACACGGGGCGGCAGGTCCTGCAGCGCATGGGCGATGTGCTGCGGCTCCACCAGCGGCCCGCAGTCCAGGCAGTGGATGACGCGGCAGGGGCCGAGGTAAGGCTGCAGGTCGACCGCACCAATCGCCGGCGCGCCGTTGGCGTAATGCATGGGTGCGTCGGCATGTGCGCCGGTGTGCGGCGAGAACGTGAGGGTGTTGACGTTGACCGGGCAATCGGGCGACAGCGCGAAATGCAGCTTCTGCGTATAGGCAGCGTCCCCCGGGAAGACGGCGGCGTGCTCGTCCACGGGCGGCGAAATGTCCCAGATGCGGGGCTTGTCAGTTGTCATGTTTTTGAAGGTAGCACCATCAAAATGTCTGCGGTGTCGGTTATTTCCAACAGGGTGCTGAAATAGCTCACCCTCAGCGCAGAGCCGGAGCGGGCTGTACAGTCTCTGGTTGGCGCAGGGGCAGGCGCTTACCCCATTCACAACCATCACGAGGCAGAGCATGACATCAGGCGGTAGCGGGAAAGTGGCCTTGGTCACAGGCGCGGGCACAGGCATCGGCAAGGCGGTGGCGCTGGCGCTGCTACGTGCGGATTACAGCGTGGTGCTGCTGGGCCGCCGGTCCGAACCACTGTATGAGGTGGCGAAGATTTCGGGCGCCGGCAGCCGCGCACTGGCCGTGCCCTGCGACGTGAGCCAGCCCGACGCCGTGCGCGCGGCCTTCGACCTGGCGCAGCAAACCTTCGGCCGGCTCGATCTGCTGTTCAACAACGCCGGTGTGGGCACGCCGGCGGTGCCCATGGAAGAACTCACATTCGAGCAATGGCAAAACGTAGTCAATATCAACCTGACCGGCTCCTTTCTCTGCGCGCAGCAGGCGATCCGGCTCATGAAAGCCCAGTCGCCCCAAGGCGGCCGCATTATCAACAATGGCTCGATCTCGGCGCATGCGCCACGCCCCAACTCGGCGCCCTACACCGCGACCAAACACGCCATCACCGGCCTGACCAAGTCGATCTCGCTGGACTGCCGAAAGTACGACATCGCCTGCGGCCAGATCGACATCGGCAACGCCCACACCGAGCTGGCTGCGCGCATGGCCAAGGGCGTACCGCAGGCCAACGGCGAGATCGCCATTGAGCCGCTGATGGATGTGGAGCACGTCGCCGATGCGGTGGTGCACATGGCTTCGCTGCCACTGGCAACCAATGTGCAGTTCATGACGATCATGGCGACGAAGATGCCGTTTGTGGGGCGGGGCTAACAGCCCGCGACCTGCGGGTACCCGGCCCCTCGCTTGTCATCCCGGACCTGATCTGGGATCCATGTTGCGAATTGCTTCTGCGCTTCGTTGTTTTGTAGTTCGCCAGCAGGCCGGGGGTTGCCCGGCAGCAAGTCACTTTCTTTTGTCTCGCCAAAAGAAAGTCACCAAAAAAAAGGCGACCCTGCTGTCTGCGACCCCCTTCGCTGGCGCTACGGGGGCAACCTGCGGTGCTCGGTCCAGCCGGGGTCTCGCTCGAACTCGCCTTCGGCTCAAACAATCGCGATCCCTGATCCGTCTGGACCTGCGCTCCTCGGCGCATACAGAAGGGTTGAGGGCTCAGGATCGGGGCCGGATTCGGGCTCCGGCGGGGTCGCGCTCTGCGCATCCCCGCCTCCCCGCATCCGCATTCATTCCCCCACCCGTCGGGCCGGGCCGAGGAGCACAGCCGAAAACGGATCAGGGCGAGCGATTGTCTGAGCGAAGCGAGTTCGAGCTCGACCCCGTTTTCGGCGAGCACCGCAGGTTGCCCGCAGCGAAGCGAAGGGACCCGGACCATCGGGTCGCCTTTTTCTTTGCTTACTTTCTTTTTGGCGACGCAAAAAGAAAGTGAGTAGCCGCCGGGCTACCCCCGGCAAGTTGGCGTGCCCGCCCGTCGGAAATAGTGGAGGCGGTCAACCAACCTTGCCAAGCAACAAAAACTCCATCAGTGCCTTCTGCGCATGCAATCTGTTTTGGCTACGGCACGCGGCTTGATGCCGCTTCACGTGTGCTGCGCACACATGAGCCTGCGCCGAAACAGATCGCCGGCACTGGCGGGCCGCGTGTTGAATGTTATTCGACCCGTCCGAGCAGAAGGAACTCCATCAGTGCCTTCTGCGCATGCAATCTGTTTTCTGCCTCGTCCCAGACCACGGACTGCGGCCCGTCGATCACATCAGCTTCAACTTCTTCCCCGCGGTGCGCCGGCAGGCAGTGCATGAAAAGCGCGTCGGGTTTGGCGGCTTTCATCATGTCGGTGTCCACACACCAGTCGGCAAAGGCTTTTTTGCGCTCTTCGTTTTCGGCTTCATAGCCCATGCTGGTCCAGACGTCGGTGGTCACCAGGTCAGCGCCGGCGCAGGCCTGCATCGGGTCCTTGAAGACCTTGTAGCTGTCGGCTGAGCGAATGCCAGCCACCGACTGGTCCACCTCGTAGCCGGACGGCGTGCTCAGATGTACCTTGAAGCCGAGGATTTCGCTGGCCTGCAGCCAGGTGTTGGCCATGTTATTGCCGTCGCCGACCCAGGCCACGGTTTTGCCCTTGATGCTGCCGCGGTGCTCGATATAGGTGAAGATGTCGGCCAGGATCTGGCAGGGGTGGAACTCGTTGGTCAGGCCGTTGATCACGGGCACGCGTGAATGCTCGGCAAACAGCTCGATCTTGGTCTGCTCGTAGGTGCGGATCATCACCAAGTCGACCATGCGACTGATCACCTTGGCGCTGTCTTCAATTGGCTCGGCGCGGCCGAGCTGGCTGTCGCCGGTGGTCAGGTGCACCACCGAGCCGCCCAGCTGGTACATGCCGGCTTCGAAACTCACGCGGGTCCGGGTCGAAGCTTTCTCGAAAATCATCGCCAGCGTGCGGTCCACCAGCGGCTGGTGTTTGTCGTAGGCCTTGAATTTTTTCTTGATCAGCGCCGCGCGTTCAAAAACATAGGCGTATTCGGCGGCGTTGAAGTCGCTGAATTGCAAATAGTGACGGATCTTCTTGACCGCTGCGGCGCTCACGGTTTTTCTCCCAACAGCTTCTTGATCAGTGGGCACAAGATGGCGACGATTTCGTCGGCCTCGGCTTCGCTGAGGATCAGCGGCGGCACCAGCCGGATCACGCTGTCGGCAGTCACGCTCAGCAGCAGGCCCTTGTCGGCGGCGCGTTGCAGGATTTCTCCGCAGGAAACGGCCAGGTCGATGCCCAGCATCAGGCCCAGACCGCGGATTTCCTTGACGCGGCCAGACTTCAGCTCGCCGGCCAACTCGCGGCTCAGGGCTGCTTTCAGGTGCGCACCGACCTTGGCAGCATGCGCCAGCAGACCGTCTTCTTCCATGATTTTCAGGGTTTCGGTACCGGCGCGCATGGCCAGCGGGTTTCCGCCAAAGGTGGTGCCGTGGTTGCCGGGGCCAAAAATGTGGGCGGCGCGCGGGCCGGCTACGACCGCGCCAATCGGCACGCCGGACCCCAGGCCTTTGGCCAGCGGCATCACGTCGGGCTGGATGCCCGCCCACTGGTGGGCAAACCACTTGCCGGTGCGGCCCATGCCGCACTGCACTTCGTCGATCATCAGCAGCCAGTCGTTCTCGTCGCATAGCTTGCGCACCTGCTGCATGTAGCCGGCGTCCATGGGGTTGATGCCGCCTTCGCCCTGGATCGCCTCAAAAAATACCGCAACCACGTTCGGGTTGTTGGCCGTAGCGGCTTCCAGCGCTGGCACATCATTCAGTGGCACCCGGATAAAGCCTTCAACCAGCGGGCCGAAGCCGGCTTGTACCTTGGGGTTGCCAGTGGCGCTCAGGGTCGCGATGCTGCGGCCGTGAAAGGCTTTTTCATACACCACGATTTCCGGGCGGGCGATGCCCTTGTCGTGGCCGAACTTGCGGGCCAGCTTCAGTGCGGCTTCATTGGCCTCCAGCCCGGTCGAGCAGAAAAAGACGTTGCTCATGCCGGACAGCTCGACCAGCTTCGCGGCCAGCACTTCCTGGCCGGGCACATGGTAGTAATTGGAGCTGTGGATGATTTTGGCAATCTGGTCCTGCAGTGCCGGCACCAGGCGCGGGTGGTTGTGGCCCAGGGTGTTGACGGCGATGCCGCCCAAGCCGTCCAGATACTCCTTGCCATTGACGTCCCAGACCCTGCAACCCTGGCCGTGCGACATGGCTATCGGCAGGCGGCCGTAGGTGTTCATTACGTGCGGGGAAGCAGCTTCGATATGGGGGGGCAGGGCAGTGGTCATGAGGAAACTCCGGGACAGGGCGAAAAACAGGAGGCTGCAGGTGGTGCTGCAGGTCTGGATGGATTTTAGGCGCAGGCCTCGCGGCCTTCTGTGAGGATGCTGCATTACAGCAATGCGCTGGTGCGGCGTTCTGGTGCGGGCTCAAGTCTTATATAAGATAGAATCATTGTGCACTGCAGCACGAGGCCATACCCGCGCCTCTGGCAGGCGACCCACCTTCAACCCGATGGTCTCCAACACCGCCAAAGAAGTCTTTATCCAGGGCGTCACCCGCGACGGCAAGACCTTTCGCCCCAGCGACTGGGCCGACCGGCTGTGCGGTGTGATGAGCCAGTTCCGTCCGGGTGGCCCGCAGCCGGGCAGCCACCTGACCTATTCACCGTGGTGTGTGCCGACGGTGATCAATGGCGTCAAATGTGTGGTGGTCAACAGCGAACTGCGCGAGGTCGAGCCCATGGCTTGGGACTTTGCGATCAATTTTGCGAAAGACAATGACCTGCAAGTTGCCGAGGCCTGCCTGCTTCCCGATGCGCCCAAACCCTGACGGTGCATCTTGCAGCCGGAAACAAAAAAGCCGTCTTGCGACGGCTTTTTTGCTTTGCTGGCAGCGCACCCTGCGAAACGGCGGACTGATCAGGTCAGTCCGGGCGATGGACCTGAGTGATCAGGCCGCTTTGGGGGCGGCGAGGGCGAGAGCCTTCACCTTGGTGGACAGGCGGCTTTTGTCGCGCGCTGCCTTGTTCTTGTGGAAGATGCCCTTGTCGGCAATCGTGTCCACAATGCTCTGCGCCTTGGCGAAGAGTTCGGTGGCTTTGGTCTTGTCGCCGGCGAGGACAGCTTTTTCGACGTTTTTCACGGCGGTGCGGTACTTCGAGCGCAACGAGGTGTTGGCGGCGTTGAGTTTGGTGTCCTGGCGGACGCGTTTGCGGCCTGAGGCCAGGCGGGGGTTCTTTTTCTTGGGTTTGGCGGTAGCCATAATTAATTCCTTTAATCCGGGGAGGAGTCTGCGGATGATGCTAGCAAAGCCCACGATTATAGCAGCCTCCACGGTCGTTCACTGCGTGTAACTCCCTGCCCCCCCGAGGGGACCGCCCGCCTGCGGCCCGGCGAAGCTGGTTCCGCGGCTCGGACTAAACTGGGAGCCGAGGATCCTTCGAAGCATTGGTATTTCAAGCAACTCCACGGGGCTGGCGTTGCTAGCCCGCAGATGCAACAGCCCTCGGGGGCAGGGAGTTTGACGCAATGAACGACCGTGGGGGCCTGCCTTGGGGGCCTTAAACTTCCTCCGTGTCACTTTTCAAATCCGCCTCAACCGTTTCCCTGTTCACGCTGGTCTCCCGCATCACCGGCTTGGTGCGCGATTTTTCGATGACCTATATTTTCGGCGTGAGCGCCATGACGGACGCCTTTTGGGTGGCGTTTCGCATTCCCAACATGCTGCGTCGCATGTTTGGCGAGGGCGCGTTCAGCCAGGCGTTTGTGCCCGTGCTGGCAACCAGCAAAGAAAAAGATGGGGTCGAAGCAACCAAACTCCTGATTGATAAAGTGGCCACCGTGCTTGCCTGGGTGCTGGTGTTGACCAGCGTGTTAGGTGTGGCAGCCGCTCCGTGGTTTGTGTATGCCATGGCCAGCGGTTTGCAGCAAAACCCGCGCGGCTTTGAGGCCGCCGTGTGGATGACGCGATTCATGTTTCCTTATATCGCCTGCATGTCGCTGGTCGTATTGTCCGCAGGCATTTTGAACACCTGGAAAAAGTTTGTCATTCCCGCCGCCACGCCGGTGCTCTTGAACGTGGCAATGATTTCCGCCGCTTGGCTGGGAGCGCCCTGGTTCAAGGCGCATGGTATTGAGCCTATTTACGCCATGGCGTTAGGTGTCATGCTGGGTGGTTTGCTGCAGGTGGGCATTCAGATTCCAGCGCTCTACAAGATGGGGTTACTACCGCGCTTTTCGTTCAGATGGGCAGAAGTAAAAGCCGCGTGGCGTGACCCTGCTACTAAAAACGTCATTAACCTGATGCTTCCCGCCTTGCTGGGCGTGAGCGTCGCGCAAATCTCGCTGCTGATCAACACCCAGATTGCTTCTCATTTGGCAACCGGCTCGGTCAGTTGGCTCAATAGTGCGAGTTTATTAATGGAGTTCCCCACGGCCATGCTCGGTGTGGCACTGGGCGTGGTACTTATGCCGCAACTGGCAGCGGCCAGGGCGGTAGCTGACCACCAAAAATATTCGGACATGATTGATTGGGGCCTGCGCCTGGTGTTAATGCTGGCTTTACCTAGCGCCGTGGCTCTGTTGACATTTGCCAAGCCGCTTGTGGCCTCCCTGTACCACTACGGCGCGTTCAAGGACACTGACGTGACGCAGGTTGCACTGGCGTTGATGGGTTACGGCGCGGGCCTGCTGGGTCTGGTGGCAATCAAGGTGCTGGCCTCGGCCTATTTTGCGAGGCAGGACACCAAAACGCCTGTGAAAATCGCGCTCGTGGTCTTGGTGTTCACACAGCTTTTGAATGTGCTGCTCGTGCCGTATTTGCAACATGCTGCTCTGGCGCTTTCGATCGGTCTGGGCGCGCTCCTCAATGCTGGCTGGTTGCTGGCTGGGTTGCTGAAAAATAAAGCGTACACACCACAGCCGGGCTGGGGCAGGTTTGCTTTGCAAACGATAGCCGCCAGTGCTTTGATGGCCGCATTTTTGATATGGGCCAGCACAGCCGTGGACTGGGTCGGCTTGCGAAGTCACGTTTTTCAAAGGGCTGGGTTCTTGATTCTTGCCATTGGTGTCGCAGCCGCCATTTATTTTGTAGCGCTCTGGGTGTCAGGCCTAAAGCTGCGGCAACTTCTGCGCAAGTAGTAGAGCGCTTTTGCAGCTGACACTTGTTCACGCTTGCCCCTATGCGCAAGCTCTTGAAATTGTGAGAAAGTAGCGGCATGTCGCTGAATTTGGAGATTCCGTCACCCCTTCAGTACTTTGCCAGCCTGGTTCAGAGTGACGAGCATTTTCCGTTGCTGGAAGCGGCCATCAGCGTGGCCCAGGACGAATACCCCGACCTGGATGTGCAGCAGGTGCTGGGCGATGTGGACCAGCTGCTGGCCCGCGTGAAACGGCGTCTGCCGGCCGATGCTTCAGCGCTCCAGCGCTTGCGGGTACTTAACCAGTTCTTTTTTCGCGACTTAAACTTCGGCGGCAACGTCAATGACTACTATGACCCCGACAACAGCTACCTGAATGCGGTGCTGCGGACCCGCCGCGGCATCCCTATTTCGCTGGCGGTACTGTGGCTGGAACTGGCCGGCGGCATGGGACTGAACGCGCGCGGCGTGGCTTTCCCCGGTCATTTCATGGTGAAGGTCAACCTGCCCAAAGGCCAGGTGGTCATCGACCCCTTCAGCGGTCACTCGCTGAGTCGAGAGGAACTGGCTGAGCGGCTGGAGCCCTACCGGCAACGCAGCGGGCTGGCCGATGAGTTCGAGGTGCCGATCGGTCTGTACCTTCAGTCGGTGCCGGCACGCGACATTATTTGCCGCATGCTGCGCAACCTCAAGGAAATCCACAAAACCCAGCGGGACTGGGTCCGGCTGATCGCAGTGCAGGACCGGCTGATTGTGCTGTTGCCGCAGGCCTGGTCCGAGTACCGCGATCGCGGCATGGCACTGGCCGAACAGGGTGAGGCGGGTCGTGCGGTGCCCGATCTCGAAACCTATATCGAGCACGCCGAAGACGCGCTGGACCTGGACGTGGTGGCGGATCGCCTGGCCTGCTTGCGGCCCCAGAAGAGCTGATTCGCCTTCTTCTGCGCAAGTTGGGGGGCGATCCCCGGCCCCATTGCAGCAGGGGCCGCGGATCTGGCTTGCCAGTCCACAGGCGCAGCGTCCCTCTTTCCAGTGCAAGAGGGCAGGGCGCTGCCGCAGGCTCGCAGTGAGCGAACGTGGGGGCTCTATCCTCTTTTCAGAAACTGCGGAATTCCCGGTCCCTCGCCGGGCCGCGCCAAGGTCGGTTTGGCGACAGGTTTTTCGGGCGCCACTGCCGTGCGGGCTGCGCTCAGCGTGGACAGGCGACCGCCCTGGACCATGGATTCCTGGGCCGGCATCAGGCTGTTGGGTAAGGCGCCGCGCTGCCGGGACACCACCTCTTCGGCTGCCGTTTTGGGCAGGACGGCGGATCTCGGCGTCAGCGTGCGTGCCGGCGACCGCAACACCGTGCTGCCGTCATTGGCAGCTTGCGGCGGGTAAAGCTGGGGCTTGAGCCACTGCAAAATCGGCGCCCATTGCACCAGGTCGGCGGCCGCTTGATGCGGCTGCAGGTCAAAAATCGTCAATCCACGTTCCAGGCTGCGCACGTACAGCTGGGTTTCGCGCAGCGCCCCCAGGAAGGGCACACCCAGCGACTCCGACCACTTGTCCAGCGTCTGCGCGGCAGTGGTGCGTGCGTCGATGCGCATGCCGACCACCGCCAGCCGGCAGCGCCCGCTGGCCACACGCGGCATGGTCATCAGCTCGGCATGGCAGGCCTCGGCCGACTCGCGGTCAAACATTGAATTGCAGACCGGCATCACAATGGCGTCGGCGAACATCACGACCCGCGCCAGCTCGAAACCGTGCATGCCGCCGGGTGTATCCAGCACAACATGGGTGATGCCGGTGGGCACGCGCAGCATGTTTTTTTGGTCCACCGCCCAGGGCGCGATGGCCGGCAGGGCGCTGTCGCGGCGTTTCAGCCAGCCGCGCGCCGACTGCTGGCGGTCCACGTCTCCGAGCATCACGGAACTGCCGTTGCGCGCGCACCAAGCCGCGATATGGGCGGCGAGTGTGCTTTTGCCACTGCCTCCCTTGCGGTTGACGACTGCGATAACCGGCATGACTGTTCCCCAGCGAAAGAATGGAACAGTTTGATACAAATGGATCCAATTGTCCAGTATGCCCAATGGCTACATCGTCAGGACGCTAGGATTTTTGTAGCAACGGCGCCTCAGGTCGCCTGTCGGGCAGGTATTCGGGCCGCGCGAGGGAGGGATCAGCCGACGGTGACAGCCGCACCTTCGCCCCGGGGGGCAATGACGCCGATCTCATAAACCTGTTCACCCGCTGCGCGCAGGGTTGCAGCCGTTGCCTGGGCGTCGGCGGCAGCGACCACCACCACCATGCCAATGCCGTTGTTGAAGGTGCGGTTCATTTCGAAGTCGGAGATGGCAGCGGTTTTCTGCAGCCAGGCAAACAGCTCGGTCTGCGGCCAACTGCCCTTTTTCAAGTGGGCAGCCGTGCCCTCGGGCAGCACGCGCGGGATATTTTCCAGCAGGCCGCCGCCGGTGATGTGGGCCAGTGCCTTGATCGGGTTCGCTGCTAGCGCGGCGAGCACGTTCTTGACGTAAAGCCGGGTCGGCTCCATCAATGCTTCCCGGAACGGTTTGCCGTCCAGCGTGGCGGGCAGGCTGCTGCCGGCGCGCTCTATACATTTGCGGACCAGACTGAAGCCGTTGGAATGCACACCACTGCTGGCCAGGCCAAGCACCACGTCACCGGGTTTCACGTCTTTGCCGGTCAGGATTTTGGACTTTTCCACCGCACCGACAGCAAAGCCAGCCAGGTCGTATTCCCCCTCGGGGTACATGCCGGGCATTTCGGCGGTCTCGCCGCCGATCAGCGCGCAGCCGCTCAGCTCACAACCCTTGGCGATGCCGCCGACCACGGCCGCTGCGGTGTCCACATCGAGCTTGCCGCAGGCAAAGTAATCGAGGAAAAACAGCGGCTCGGCGCCCTGAACCAGCACGTCGTTGACACTCATGGCGACCAGGTCGATGCCGACGGTGTCGTGCATATTCCACTCGAAGGCCAGGCGCAGCTTGGTGCCCACGCCATCGGTGCCGCTGACCAGCACCGGCTCCTTGTAACGCTTGGGCACCTCGAACAGGGCCCCGAAACCGCCAATACCTGCCAGTACCCCTTCGCGCATGGTTTTTTTGGCCAGCGGCTTGATACGTTCGACCAGGGCGTCACCAGCGTCAATGTCAACGCCGGCGTCTTTGTAGCTGAGGGGGGAGGAAGAGGAGGTGGTCATTGCGGCTTGGTGGGTAGACGGCTTCGGACGGGCACCAAGCCCGATAGAATCAAAGCCAAGATTCTAAGGGTTCACCCCAGACCGGCTGTATGCAATTTACTCCCCCCTCTTCATGCAGGTCTGCCCGCTGCCGGCTTGCGGCCCAGGCAGTCGGGCGGCGGCGGCCATGAAGCAGATCGCGCTCGACATCGGGCTGGCCTCGCCGCCCTCGCTGGCCAATTTTTTTGCAGGGCCCAACGAAGCGGCGCTCAAACATCTGGAGCTCTGGACCAGCAACAGCCTGCGCTCGCCGGTGCCGACTTATCTTTGGGGCGAGCCTGGCTGCGGCAAGACCCATCTGCTCAAGGCGGTCAGTGAAGCACTGCGCGAACAGGGTGCGGCCGTCGGCTGGATGGATGCGGCGGTGCTGGAGCCGACTGAGTTCAATGAAAACTGGGCCGCCGTCATCCTCGATGACTGCCATCTCTATACCGCCGTGCAGCAGCAGGCCGCCTTCAATTGGTTCGTCAACGCGCTCAATGCCTCCGACGGCCATCCGCGCTGGGTGCTGGCGGCCGGGGCCGCGCCGCCGGCCGACCTGGCCTTGCGCGAGGACTTGCGCTCCCGCCTAGGCTGGGGCCATGTGTTCGCCCTGCAGGCCCTGACCGATACCGACCGCCGCTCGGTGCTGCGCCAGGAGGCCGACGCGCGGGGTGTGTTCCTCAGTGACGAGGCCATGGATTTCATCCTGAGCCGCTTTTCGCGCGACCTCGGCAACCTGATGCAGCTGCTGGACCAGCTTGACGCTTATGCGCTGCAGACCCAGCGCGCCATCACCATCCCCTTGATCAAGTCCATGCTGGAGAACTCGTGAGCCTTTCCCCGGATGCCACCGCCAAGCCCCGCATTGCATTTTTTGATCTCGACCACACCCTGATCCCCTTCGATTCGGACTACGAATGGGGCGAGTTCACGATCGCGCTGGGCTGGTGCGATGACCAGGAATTCAAGCGCCGCAACGCCGAATTTTTCGCCCAGTACCAGGCCGGCACCCTCGATATCCATGACTATGTGTCTTTTGCCACCCAGGCAATCCGCGAGCAGGGCGCTACTAATTCGATAGCTGCTCACGCCCGTTTCATGCGGGAAATCGTGCAAAAAGGCATTAAAGAACAGGCCTTGGCGCTGGTCCGTCAGCACCAGCAGGCCGGCGATCATGTGCTGATCGTGACCGCCACCAACGAATTCGTGACACGACCGATTGCGGCGGCTTTTGGGGTGACTGAGCTGATCGCTGTGGAGCTTGAACGCGACGCGGCCGGCCAACTGACCGGCGCGATTCGGGGTACGCCGTCCTTTCGCGAGGGCAAGGTGGCCCGGGTGCAGCAGTGGCTGACCGGGCGCGGCTGGGACTGGGACGCGGTGGACACCACCTTTTATTCCGATTCCCTCAACGATCTGGCCCTGCTGGAAAAAGTCACCCACCCCGTGGCGACTAACCCGGACGAGCGTCTGCGCGCCATCGCCGTGGCACGCGGATGGCGCATACTTGAGCTGTTCCAATGACCGGTGACGCCCCCTGGCCCAGCCAGCACGGCCCTTCCGGCAAAATCTCGTGATTCAATGATCAAAAAATTTATCGACAAGCTGTTCGGCAAGACAAGCAGCCCCGCCGCCGGCGCCGTCCGCAGCAAAAAATCAGTTTTCGGCGAACGCCGCGAAGTCGGCCCCCAGGACCATGCGATTGATCCCAAGCTGGTCGATGACCGCGCCATGGACGTGGTGCGCACGCTGCAGCAGGCCGGTTACGAAGCCTACATCGTCGGCGGCGCGGTGCGTGACTTGCTGGTCGGCCTGCGTCCGAAAGACTTCGATGTGGCCACCGATGCCACGCCCGAACAGGTCAAATCGCTGTTTCGCCGCGCCTTCATCATCGGCCGGCGTTTCCGCATCGTGCATGTGATCTATGGCCGCGGCCGCGAGCACGAAGTCATCGAGGTCTCCACCTTCCGCGCGCATCTGGACAGCAGCCTGGCCGAGCAGGTCGGCGGCAACGAACGCACAAGCAAGAGCGAACTCGCCGGCATGAAACACGCGGTCGATGCCTCCGGCCGGGTGCTGCGTGACAACGTCTGGGGCCCGATGGAGGAAGACGCCGCGCGGCGCGACTTCACCATCAACGCGATGTACTACGACCCGCAGACGCAGATCGTGGTCGACTATCACAACGGCATCCGCGACGCGAAGAAAAAAATCATCCGCATGATCGGCGACCCGGCCACGCGTTACCGCGAAGACCCGGTGCGCATCATCCGTGCCGTGCGTTTTTCGGCCAAGCTCAGCGCGCTGGGCTTCAAGTTCGAGGACAAGACGGCCGCGCCGCTGAAGTCCATGAAAGGCCTGCTGGCCGATGTGCCGCAGTCGCGCCTGTTCGACGAAATGCTCAAGCTGCTGCAGACCGGCCACTCGCTGGCCAGCATTGCGCAGCTTAAGTTCCTCGGCCTGAACACCGGCATCTACCCGCTGCTTGATGTGGTGGTGGACACCGCCGAAGAGCCGTTTTTGCAGCTCGCGCTGATGGACACCGATCGCCGCGTCGGTGAAGGCAAACCGGTGGCGCCCAGCTTTTTGCTGTCCTGCGTGCTCTGGGCCGATGTGCGCCAGGGCTGGGAGCAGCGCCTCAAGCGCGGCGAGCACACCATGCCCGCTCTGCAGGATGCCATCGACGACGCTTTCAACGCCAAGATTGGCGATGTGTCGGGCCGCGGCAAGCTGGGCACCGACATGCGCGAGATCTGGACCATGCAGCCGCGTTTTGAAAAGCGCACCGGCAGCTCACCTTATTCCCTGCTGGACCAGCCGCGTTTCCGCGCCGGTTTCGACTTTTTGCGCCTGCGCGCACAGACCGGCGAGATCGAGATGGAGCTGGCCGAGTGGTGGGAAAAATTCAGCACCGCCTACGATGACGAGCGCCACGAGATGATCGAGCAGGCCCGCGTGGCGCAATCGCAGAAACCGCAGGTGCCGCGGACCCGCGTCAAACGCGTGGAGCCCGAAGCGCGACGTGGCGCGGACGGCAGCCAGCCTGCGGCGCCGTTTCCCGAGTTTGGCGAGTCCGGCGAAGCGGTGCCCGCCAAAAAACGCAGACGCCGCCGCAAGCCGGCCAACCGCGACGGCGGCGCGCCGTCTGCCAGCCCCCCGTCCGACACCGCAGGACACTGAGGTTTTCATGTCGGCTGGTTCATCGGCGAACGAGCCTGCCCCGCTGGTCACTGCTTATGTGGCGCTGGGCGCCAACCTCGGTGATGCGCAAGCCACCGTGCGGCAGGCGATGGACGCACTGGACCGGCTGCCCTTGAGTCGCGTGGCGCGTCGCTCCAGCCTGTACCGCTCCGCGCCGATAGCCCGTGATTCCGCCGGGAGGGCCGATGGACCGGACTACATCAATGCCGTGGTGGCACTGGACACGCGCCTGCCGGCGCTCGATTTGCTTGACCAATTGCAGGCGCTGGAGCGGGCAGCCGGCCGAGAGCGTTCCTCCCCCGATGCGCCGCGCACCCTGGATCTGGATATCTTGTTGTATGGCGATGCCCATATCAATTCACCGCGGTTGAGCGTGCCGCATCCGCGCATGGCGCAGCGCGCTTTTGTGCTGGTGCCGCTGGCGGAGATTGCGCCGGAACTGGCCAGCGCTGCGCAACTGGCAGTCGTCGCCGATCAGGCGATCCAGCGCCTGCAAACAGGGGTTTAAGGCGCGAGCCGCTCGCGCAGCCAGCCGCCGCCGTCCTGCAGCGTGTAGCGCAAGCGGTCATGCAGACGGCTTCTGCGTCCCTGCCAGAACTGCCAGTTGTCCGGCTTGAGCCGGTAGCCGCCCCAGTGCGGCGGGCGTGGCGGCTGCAGCAAAAACTTCGCGCCGTATTTGGCGGCGTTGGCCACCAGCACGCTGCGGCCAGAGATCACTTCGCTTTGCGGGCTGGCCCAGGCGCCTATGCGCGAGTCCAGCGGGCGGCTGTGGAAGTAGGCATCGCTTTCTTCGGCAGAGACCTTCTCGACCACGCCTTCGATACGCACCACACGTTCAAGCTCGACCCAGTGAAACTGCAGGGCGGCAAAAGAATTGCCAGTCAGTTCGCGGCCCTTGCGGCTGTCGTAGTTGGTGTACCAGACGATGCCGCGCGCGTCGTAGCCCTTGACCAGCACGATGCGCGTGGAAGGCCGGCCATCGGCGGCCACGGTGGCCAGGGTCATGGCATTCGCCTCGGGCACCTTGGCCGCGATGGCTTCCTTCAGCCACTGATCGAACTGCTGCAGGGGGTCGGCCTGCGAGGCTTCTTCATTGAGTTCGGCGCGCTCATAACTTTTGCGCAGGTCGGCGATGGCGGCGGTGGGTTCTGACATGCTGAAAGTATAGTGATGGAAGCACAATTACCCATGTCCCCGTTCTCACCTTCCCCACCCTCCACGGGTTTATTGCCCGTCGTCATCGTGCTGGGCGCCGGCCGGGGTGAGCGGTTTGCCGCCTCCGGGGGGGAGACCCACAAACTCGCAGCGCTGCTGGCCGGCCAAACCGTCCTGGATCATGTGTTGGCGGCGGTGCAGGCCAGTGGCCTGCCGCATCACCTGGTGCGAGCCGACCCCTCGCGGCCAGGCATGGGTGACTCGATTGCCGCCGGCATCCGGGCCACGCCAGCTGCGGCAGGCTGGCTGATCCTGCCGGCCGACCTGCCGCTGGTTCGCGGTGACACCTTGCGCGCCGTGGCTGCGGCGCTGCAACAGCATCCGGTGGCGGTCCCGGTGTACCAGGGCGAGCGCGGCCACCCGGTCGGGTTTTCGGCGGCGTGCCGCGACGCCTTGCTGGATTTGAAAGGAAATCAGGGTGCAGCCCCCGTCGTGCGTGCCTGCCAAGCTATCAATTCAGTAGCGCTTGTGGAAGTCGACGATATCGGCAGCGTGACCGACATCGATACCGTTGAAGACCTGGCGCGCGCCGAAGCGCTGCTCGCTGCGCGTTAGCCGGCTCAGCTTCTTGAAATGACCGCGCAGGCCAGCCGCGGCCCGGCGTTGCCGGTGGGCTGGGTTTTGTAGTCGTCGGGGTCGCGATGCACGATCAGGCCCTTGCCAACGATGTCGGTGATGCCGCTGCCGACGGCGATGGTGGACGACTCGAAGCTGAAGCGTGCCACACCGCCGGCATCGGCCTTCAGGCTGGGCAGGTCGCCGGTGTGGTGCATGCCCATGGCGTGGCTACCATGCGGCGCGCCTGTCGGATTGAAGTGGCCGCCGGTGCTCATGCCGTCGCCGCTGGAACAGTCGCCCTTTTCATGCACATGAAAGCCGTGCTCCGCGTTGGGCTTGAGGTCGCGCACCTCGCCGCTGACATGCACCTTGCTGCCCCTCTGGACAAAGCTGACCGTGCCGCTGGTGGTGTTTCCGGTGGTGGGCTGCAGCTGGGCGGTAGCGCGCGGGTCGCCGGACGGGCTGGCGCAGGCGGCCAGCACTGCAGTGGCGGTAATCAAAAGCAAAAGCAGTTTTGAGGCCATGGTGATTTTTCCTGGTTAAAAATGGGTGAAAAAGCCCTTTATAGCCCTGTTTCTCGAGGCTGCGAAGCGGGAAGCGCGGTCAGGTTCAGCAGGCGGGCCAGGGCGTCGTCGGAAATTCCGTGATGGCGCAGGCTTTCCAGTGTCTGCCGGGCGTAGTCATGGGTGCTGCCATAACGCCCGCAGGCGGCAGAAAAGATTTCACGGTAGCGTGCTTCGCTGAGTTCGCCGGTGAAATTCGGGCTGCGGCGCGACAGGGTGAAAGCCAGCGCCTGGACAGGCCCCTTGTCGGTCGTGCAGCGCAAGAGGCGCGGGTCGTACACGCCGGTCACCATCTCGCGCAGCCAAAGCCGGGCCACCACTTCGGGGACCTCGTGGCGCTGCACGCGGTAGACCACGCCGTGGCAACTGCCGCCCGAGAGGAGTGCGAACACCAGACCCGGGCATTCGGGCGTGCCGCGGTTGATGCGGCTCCACATTTTGAGCGCCCGGTGCCAGCCATGCACTTTGGCGCGTCTGTGCTCGGCAAACTCGAAATCGGGCCGCCAGATCAACGAGGCGTAGCCAAAAATCCAGAGGTCGTCGCGGCCGCCCCAATGGTGCAGAAAACGCTCCAACATGGGGGCAGGATCGCGAAGGGCTTGCAGACCATTTGGCAGGTGAGTGTTCACACGCACACTTTACAATGCCGCTGCTGTTTGCGCATGCGGGTGTGCGCGGCGCCCCCCAACCCCTACGTCGCGGAGATTTTTTTTGCATGGTTTCACAATCGGACGATGAGCAGCAGGGCTGGCTGCTGGGCCTGGTGCTTGGCCTCATCGTGCTGGTACTGGCCCTCGTGCTGGGTCTTGCCATCGGCCGCGTGTCGGCCGAACAAGTGGACCTGCCACCTGCGCCCGCAGCTGCAGTTGTGCCTGCACCCGTACTTGCCGCGCCTGCCGCCGCGCCGGCTTCTGCAGCCATGGCGGCCCAGGCGGTGTCCGACGCCGCCAGCATCACGGCTGAATACGGCGTGGTCAGGTTCTATTTTGCTTCCGGTGACGCCGAACTCGCGGCCGGCGCTGCCGAAGCCCTGGTCGATGTGGTCAGGGGCGCACGCGGCGGCAAAAAGGTGCTGATCTCAGGCTTTCACGATGACAAGGGCAACGCCGCGCGCAATGCCGAACTGGCCAGGCAGCGGGCGCTGGCGGTGCGTGACGCCTTGATCGCCTCAGGTGTGCCCGACAGCCAGATCCATCTTGACAAGCCGGCTCGGACCGCAGGAACGGGCAGCGACGCCGAAGCACGCCGGGTAGAGATCGCACTGCAATAAGCCTTCGCGGTAACCGCTCTGTACCCGTGGCTTTGCAGGGGCCTAGTAACGCAGTAGGATAGGTGACGTAATAAAGTTACCAACCGTCCACCAAAAAGCCCCCATGAGCCTTCATCCCGTGGTGACCCAGGTCACCGAAAAAATACGCGAGCGCAGCCGCGACACCCGCACTGACTACCTGCAGCGGCTTGACGCCACGGCGACCCGCGCCATCAGCGTGGACCGCATGGGCTGCGGCAACATTGCGCATGCGGTGGCCGGCATGCCGCTGGACGACCGCTTCAAGGTGGTCACCGAGCGCGCGCCCAACATCGGCATCGTCACGGCCTACAACGACATGTTGTCGGCGCACACGCCAATGCAGCCCTACCCGGACCTGATCAAGTGGGAAGCGCGCCTGCACGGCGCCACCGCGCAGGTGGCCGGCGGTGTACCCGCCATGTGCGACGGCGTGACCCAGGGAACCACCGGCATGGAGCTGAGCCTGTTCAGCCGCGATGTGATTGCGATGGCCACGGCGGTGTCGCTGAGCCATGACATGTTCGATGGGGCCCTGATGCTGGGCGTCTGCGACAAGATCGTGCCAGGACTCCTCATCGGCGCGCTGCATTTCGGCCACCTGCCCATGGTGTTTGTGCCGGCTGGTCCGATGCCTTCGGGCCTGCCGAACAAGGAAAAAGCCCGTGTGCGCGAACTCGCGGCGCAGGGCCTGGTTGGCCGAGACGGCTTGCTCGAGGCCGAACTCAAGAGCTACCACAGTCCCGGCACCTGCACCTTTTACGGCACGGCCAACAGCAACCAGATGCTGCTCGAAGCCATGGGCCTGCATGTACCCGGCACGGCCTTTGTCCAGCCCGGCGGCGACCTGCGCGACGAACTCACGCGGGAAGCGGCGCGCACGGTGCTGGGCATCGTGAAGTCGTCGAAACGTTTCTCTCCCATCGGCCGGATCGTCGACGAAAAGGCCATCGTCAACGCCATGGTGGCGCTGCTGGCCACCGGCGGCTCCACCAACCACCTGATCCACTGGGTGGCCGTCGCGCAATCGGCCGGCATCCTGATCGACTGGAACGATTTTTCCGACCTGTCCGATGTTGTGCCCCTGCTGACCCATGTGTACCCGAACGGCAGCGCCGATGTGAACCAGTTCCAGGCGGCGGGCGGCACCGGCTTTGTGATTCGCGAGCTGCTGGACGCCGGCTTCATGCATGGGGACGTGCTGACGGTGCGCGAAGGCGGCATCCGCGAATACACACGCGAGCCGGAGATGCGTGACGGCAAGCTGGCCTGGCACGAGATGGGACCGTCAAAAGACGAAGCCATCGTGCGACCTGCCAACGCGCCTTTCAGCGCCAGCGGTGGCCTCAAGCTGCTGCAGGGCAATTTGGGCCGAAGTGTGATCAAGGTCTCGGCCGTGCCCGACGACCGCCACGTGATTGAAGCGCCTGCGCGTGTTTTCGATTCGCAGGAGGCGCTGCACGCGGCTTTCCAGGCGGGTGAGCTGGACTGCGATGTGATCTGCGTGGTGCGCTGGCAGGGTCCGCAGGCCAACGGCATGCCCGAGCTGCACAAACTCACGCCGCCGCTGGCGGTGTTGCAGGGCAAAGGCTTTCGTGTGGCGCTGGTCACCGACGGCCGCATGAGCGGCGCTTCCGGCAAGGTGCCGGCGGCCATCCATGTGTCACCCGAAGCTGCTGCCGGTGGCCCGCTGGCGAAAGTGCGCGACGGCGACGTGATCCTGCTGGATTCCGTCAACGGCATACTCGACATCAGGGTGCCGGCTGGTGATTGGGCTGAACGCGAGCCGGCTGTGATGCCCGAGACGCTGCGCGTGGCCAATGGCCTGGGCATGGGGCGCGAGTTGTTTGCGGGCATGCGGCGCCATGCGCTGACCGCTGAAGAAGGAGCTTTGTCGTGGATGTAGAACTCGATGTCAACCGGCCGCTGACGGCCTTGCAGGTGATGCAGGACGCGGCCGTCATTCCGGTGATTGTGCTGACCGATGTGACGCACGCCGTGCCGCTGGCGCGCGCGCTGGTGGCCGGCGGCATCCGCATGCTGGAAGTGACCCTGCGCACGCCGCAGGCGCTGGCCTGCATCGAGGCCATCGCACGGGATGTGCCCGAAGCCGTGGTCGGCGCGGGCACCGCGCGCAGCGCCGCCGATGTGCAGGCCTGCGCGATGGCCGGTGCACGTTTCATCGTGAGCCCGGGTTACACCCACGCGGTCGGCTCAGCCTGCCGCGACGCCCACCTGCCGCTGTTGCCCGGCGTGGCAACGGGTAGCGAAATCATGGCGGCGCAGGAGGACGGCTACACCGAGCTGAAGTTTTTTCCGGCGCTGCAGGCCGGTGGTCTGGCCATGCTCAAGGCCTGGGGCGGACCGTTTGGTGATGTGACTTTCTGCCCCACCGGCGGCATCACGGCGGCCAACGCGGCGGAGTTTCTGGCGCTGGCCAACGTCGCCTGCGTCGGCGGCTCGTGGCTGGTGCCGGCCGATGCCATGGCCAGTGGGCACTGGGCACGGATCACCGACCTGGCCCGGCACGCGGCGGGCTTGCCGAGGTAGATTGAGGTCGAATTGGCCTCTAGCCCTTTGGTGACGCGCGTAAGCAGCTATTGAATTTATAGCGTTGAGTGCCCTCATCAACCCGAGGTAGGCCAACAAGCCGGGGGTTGCCGGGCGGCAACTCACTTTCTTTTTGCGTCGCCAAAAAAAAGTAAGCAAAGAAAAAGGCGACCCGATGGTCTGGGTCCCCTATGCTGCGCTCCGGGGCAACCTCCGGTGCTCCCCGAAAACGGGGTCGAGCTCGAACTCGCCTTCGGCTCAGACAATCGCGATCCTTTTTTTTGCGCTCCTCGGCCCAGCCCGACGGGTGGGGGGCGAAGAGAGAAGACAAATACCAAACCCCGAACTCCAATCACGAGTGCAGGAAGCGCGCAGCGCTTCCTGCACGGGAATCCCAACAGACCGTCATGTTTGCACGCGAGCGCAGCACACGCGGCCACATGAGGCTCCCTTCCATCGCCCAGCGGGGCGAGGGAAGGGCGGGGGGTTGGGAGTGGGGAGTTGCGCCTACTGTCCAGAACAAACCGGGAGCGCATTGTGGAGCCTGCAATCGGGCTCCGGGATCAGTCGCGATTCGAGCCTGCGAATCTCAACGCAGGCCAGCACCACCCACATCACCCTTGCGCTCAATCAGCTCAATCTTGTACCCGTCCGGATCAGTGACAAACGCGATCACGGTGGTGCCGCCCTTGACCGGCCCCGCTTCACGCGTGACATTGCCGCCGGCCGCCTTGATCTTTTCGCAGGCTGCCCGGGCATCGGGCACGCCGAGTGCAATGTGCCCGAAGGCGGTGCCCATGTCGTAGCTGTCGGTGCCCCAGTTGTAAGTCAGTTCGATCTCCGCATGCTCCGGGTTGTTGCCGTAGCCGACAAAAGCCAGGCTGTATTTGTACTCGGGGTTTTCTGATGTGCGCAGCAGTGTCATGCCCAGAATCTGGGTGTAAAAATCAATGGCGCGCTGGAGGTTTCCAACACGCAGCATGGTGTGCAGCAGTCTCATCAGCTTGTCCTTGGTCTATGGTGATTTGATCGCATACCAATGCCGTATACCCAGACCACTGTATTGGCATGGCAGACCGCGCTTGCCGATGCGGGCGGCCTGCATAATCGGTGACAGTCCAACAAACTGGTTTCCTTCTTCATGCCCTTGTTTTCCCAGAACGACCGTCCCGAAGACTGGATGGTGGCCACGCGCTTGCTTGACCTCGATGACCCCAAGCTCAGAATCCAGGCCATGCGCATCACCCAGCTGGCCAGCACAGAAACACAAAAAGCGGTCTTCATCCATGACTTCGTCAAGTCGCTGCCCTTTGGTTGTGTTGCAGGGTTTGACCACGTACCGGCTGCGGCGGTGCTCAAAGCCGGTCGTGGTGACTGCCACACCAAGGGCACCCTGTTTGTAGCGATGTTGCGATCGGTCGGTGTTCCGGCACGTCTGCGCTTTGTCACGCTGTCGAGTGCTTTCCTCAAGGGAATTATTGACGTGTCGCAGGGCACCATTACGCATGCCGTGGCGGAGGTGTATCTTGACGGGCGCTGGATACAGACCGACACCTATGTGACCGACAGCCTGCTTGAAACACGTTCGGTGCAACTGCTTGGTCAGCACGATGCTCTGGTGGGTTATGGCATTCACCTGCGCGGCCTTCACTTCTGGGATGGCCGGCATGCCGCCCATGCCCTGTACAACGAGTCGGACCCCGACAGCCTCCCCCGCCAGGACTGGGGCGTAGCGCACGACCCTGAGCATTTTTACGGCAGCAAGGATCACGCGGAGTTGGCGCTGGGCCGGCTGACGCGCACCAAGTGGATGCTTGCGGCAGCGCTGATCAACCGGCGCGTCGAGCAGGTCAGAACACAATCGGGACCCGCAGGCCATCCTGCCTGAGGTCCCGCCTGAGGTCCTGGGTTAAGTCGCGCCGTCCCGTCAGGCCGCCGGCGCCTGCGGTACTTCAAATACCGGGCAGGTGGTCGTTGCGTGGGCGTACAGCTTGCCGTCCGGCCCCACAATGCGGGCCTCTGCAGTGGCCAGTTGCCGACCGCAATGAATGACCGTGCCAATGGCGCGCAAGGGGCCGGTCTTGTGTGATGCGGCCCGCACAATGTTGACGCTGAGCTCGGCCGTTGTGTAGGCGCGTCCTGCAGGCATCAGGGTATGGACGGCGCAGCCCAGCGCCGAGTCCAGCAAGGTGGCGTACCAGCCGCCGTGCACAGTCCCCAGCGGGTTGTAGTGTTTGAGTTGCGGGGTGCCCTGAAACACCGCCTTGCCCGGTGCGACTTCAAGCAGCGAAAAATCCAGCGTGTCGGCAATGTGCGGAAAGGGAATGGCACCAGCCAGCATGGCCTGCATGACCTCGAGTCCGGTTTTTCCAGCCACCATTCCGGGCTGCGCCAGACCGGGCTTGCCGCCGCCTGCCAGCATGCGCTCAACCACTTCAGCGCGTTCGGTGTTCCACTGTTCCAGGATTTGCTCAGGGCCCATGGTTGCTCCAATTTAATTGCATCTACAACAATTGTAGCTACAATTGAAAAATGAAAGTCGCGACCACCCCGGCAAGCCTCGCCAGCCTCAAACCCCAGGGTTGTACCAACCTCAAGCTGCGCCAGCTGATGCGCCGCGTGGCCCAGCATTACGACGCCGAAGTCGGCAAAACCGGTTTGAAGGGTACGCAGTATTCGCTGCTGTCCTATGTGGTCAAGCTTGGTCCCATCCGCCCCGGCGATTTGGCCCAGGCCATGAAACTGGATGCATCAACCCTGACGCGCAACCTCAAACCGATGGTGGCCGCAGGCTGGCTGGATCTGACCCCCGGCAGTGACGGACGCAGCCGCCTCGTTATCGTCACCGATGCGGGCCGCGAAAAACGCACCGAAGCCCAGCGCCGCTGGCGCGTTGCGCAGGAGGGCATCAACCAGCTGCTGGGCGTAGAGCAGGTGCTGGCCCTGCATGCGCTGATCGACCAATCCCTGGAAAACCTCTCGCCCTTGCCTGACACTGATGATGAATAAATCCCCGCCTTCTTCCCCCAGAAACATGACACTCTGGCTGGTGCTGTTGGCCGCTGCCGGCACTTTTGCCCTGACCATGGGGGTGCGCCAGACCATGGGCCTTTTCCTGTCGGCGCTCAATACCTCGACCGCGCTGGGCATTGGCAGCATCAGCCTGGCTTTTGCCTTCGGCCAGCTCTGGTGGGGCCTGACACAGCCGTTTGCTGGCGCGGTGGCCGATCGCATCGGCACTGGCCGCGTGATTTTTGTGGGCGTGTTGCTGGTAGCCATCGGCACCATCATTACGCCGCTGATGACCACCACCGCCGGTCTGATTTTTGCCATAGGTGTGCTCGCCGCCGGCGGCGCCGGCATGGCGGGGCCATCTGTGTTGATGGCAGCTACCACCCGCCTGGTACCGCAGGAAAAACGCGGGTTGGCCAGCGGCATCGTCAATGCGGGTGGCTCCTTTGGTCAGTTTGCCATGGCGCCGATTGCTATCGGCCTGACTGCTTCAATCGGCTGGGCCAGTGCCATGCAGTGGCTGGGCGTGTTTTTGCTGCTGGCATTGCCCGCCGTGTGGGTACTCAAGGGCAACTTGCAGGCAATCGCAGCGCAAGCGGCCGCGGCCTCCGGGACCAAGGCGCTGAGCGCGCGTGAGGCCATCAGTCAGGCGCTGGCGACGCCGAGCTACCGTTATCTCAGCCTGGGCTTTCTGGTTTGCGGTTTTCACGTGGCCTTCCTGGCTACTCATCTGCCAGGCGTGGTCGCCGCCTGCGGGCTGCCGCCCGAGATCGGTGGCTGGGCGCTGGCCATGATCGGGCTGTTCAACATTGTCGGCAGCCTTGCCATGGGCTGGGCCGTGGGACGCTGGCGCATGAAGTCGCTGCTGGCGCTTCTTTATGCAACGCGCGGCCTGGCCGTGTTGGCTTTTCTGCTGGCTCCCAAGACCCCGGCAGTGATGCTGGTGTTCGCTGCCGTCATGGGAGTCACTTTTCTGTCGACGGTGCCGCCCACGGCGGGGCTGGTTGCCAAGATGTTTGGCACGGCCAACATGGCCATGCTTTTTGGCATCGTGATGCTGGCCCACCAGATCGGCGGCTTCTTCGGCGCTTTCCTGGGCGGTTATGTGTTCCAGGCGACAGGAAGCTACGACTGGGTCTGGTACATCGACATCGTGCTGGCCGCAGGCGCCGCGCTGGTGAACCTGCCAATTCGCGAAACGCTGCTGCTGCGTTCCCCGAAAGCGGCAACATGAACAGCGCCGATGCGCCGAGTACCGGCTCTCCAAGTCAAGCAGGGGCCGCGGATCCGGCTCTGCCGGTCCGCAGGCGCAGCGCCCCCTCGGGGGGCAGTGAACCACACGCAGTGGGGAGCGTGGGGGCCAACAACCTCGATCCCCGTACGCGTCTTCTTCTGGAGGCGCCGATTGCACGCACGCTGCTGCGCCTGGCCGCGCCGAATGTGCTGGTGATGCTGGCGCAGGCCGGTGTCGGCCTGATCGAAACCTACTTTGTGGGCAAGCTCGGAACCGACGCGCTGGCCGGCATGGCGCTGGTATTCCCGGTCGTGATGCTGATGCAGATGACCTCGGCCGGTGCCATGGGCGGCGGCATCGCTTCTGCGATTGCGCGCGCGCTCGGCGCGCGGCGCCGGGACGACGCCGATGCCCTGGTGCTGCATTCCATCGTGATTGCCGCCGTGTTTGCGCTGGTGTTCACCGTGGCCGTATTGGGCGGCGGGCGCTGGCTGTACGGGCGCATGGGCGGCACCGGTGGCGCGCTGGAAGCGGCCATGTTGTATTCCAACTGGGTGTTCGCCGGGGCTGTGCTGGTGTGGCTGTTCAACACCCTGTCGGCCGTTATTCGGGGCACCGGCAACATGGCTGTGCCGGCCAATGTGACGGTGCTCGGCGCGCTGGTGTTGCTGCCGCTGTCGCCGCTCTTGATCTTTGGCTGGGGACCTTTGCCGGGCCTGGGCATTGCCGGCGGGGCCATTGCCTTGCTGGCGTATTACCTGGTCGGCAGCATCGTGCTGGCGGCCTACCTGTGGTCGCCGAAAAGCCTGTTGCGTCCCTCGCTCACGAACATCCGCTTTCGCTGGCCGCTGTTCAAGGACATCTTGCGCGTCGGCCTGGTGGGTACGGTGTCCACAGTCGCCACCAACCTGGCCATTGGCGTTACGACTGCGCTGGTGGGTGGTTTCGGCACGGCGGCAATTGCCGGTTACGGCACGGCCTCACGGTTGGAGTACCTGCTGGTGCCGCTGGTGTTCGGCTTAGGCGCACCACTGGTGGCCATGGTGGGCACCTGCATGGGCGCGGGCCAGCGGGAGCGCGCCTTGCGTGCAACCTGGATAGGCGCGGGCATGGCCTTCGCGATGACCGAAGCGATTGGCTTGTGGGCGGCATTTTTTCCGGAGGCTTGGCTTTCGCTTTTCAACAGCGACCCGGCGATGATTGAGGCCGGCAGCCAGTACCTGCGCGCCATGGGGCCGGTGTATGGATTTTTTGGCGTGGGCTTGGCCCTGTACTTTGCGTCCCAAGGGGCAGGGCGCCTGCTCTGGCCGGTGATTGGCAACATCGCGCGGCTGGTCGTTGCCGTTACGGGAGGCTTGCTGGCTTTGCGCTGGGGCAGCGGATTGACCGGCGTTTTCATTGCGCAGGCCGTGGCGCTGGTGATTTACGGGCTGATCAATGCCTGGGCGATTGCCGGTGGCGCCTGGTTTGGCCGCGTGGGTTGGCCGCGCGGTACGACGAGCTTGCTTGAGCGCGTGCCGCAGTCATGATTGGCTAACAAAATCGGTCTGTAGCCCATATATATTGGGCCTCATCAGCTATCTATTCAATAGCTGATTAAACCGGCACCGTGTAATTGAGCGTCATGCGACCACCATCAACCGTGACAATTTCACCGGTGACGTAGCTGGCCGCATCGCTGACCAGCCAGGCCACCACATCGGCGATCTCCGAGGGCTCACCCAGGCGTTTCATCGGCGTGCGGCTCATGATTTTTGCCTTCGCCTCGTCGCTGGTCAGCACGGCTTTGGTCGCAAGTTCGGTGGCGATGGTGCCGGGCGCAACCGCATTGACGCGAATGCCTTTGTCGGCCAGCGCCAGGGCCATCACGCGGGTGAGCTGGTTAATGCCGCCCTTACTCACGTTGTAGCTGGCAATGGTCGGAATGGCGAGCACGCCGTTGACCGAGCTCATGTTGACGATGTTGCCGCTGCCCTGTGCGGCCATGACACGGGCCACCGCCTGGCCCATCAGGAAAGAGCCCTTGATATTGACGCGTATCACAGCGTCGAAGTCCGCCTCAGTGATGTCCAGAAAATCAGCCGCCTTGAAGATGCCAGCGTTGTTGACCAGGACGTCGATGCGGCCATGTTTCAGCAATGCGGCCGCAACCACGGCGTCCACCTGCGTCTTGTCCGCAACATCGCAATGCAGGTAAAGCGCACCAAGCTCATCAGCCAGTGCCTGTCCGGGAAGGTCTGCCATATCAGCGATAAAGACATGGGCACCTTCGCGGGCAAAGCGTCGGGCACAGGCCTCGCCGATGCCTTGCGCACCGCCCGTGACGATGCAGACCTTGCCACCGAGGCCGAAGGAGATGAGGGGTGAAGTCTGGGGTTTTTGAGGGCTCATGCCCGGATGGTACCAGCGCAGGCAGCTATGAATTTCATAGCGTTATCGGATACTTGTGCGGCCGTCATGCCCGGTTTGTACAGCGCAGAGCCAATGCCAAAACCACAGGCCCCCGCGCTGCGGAAGGCGCCCATGTTCTCGAAGGTGATGCCGCCAACCGGAAGCAGCCGCGTGTCGGCGGGCAATACGGCGCACAGGGCTTTCACCACGGCTGGGGTGATCATCTCAGCCGGAAAGATCTTGAGTCCGCTCGCCCCGGCGTCCAGTGCTGCAAAGGCTTCAGTGGCCGTCATGACGCCGGGCAGGCAGACCATTCCAAGGCGCCGTGCTTCGCGCACCACTTCTGGATTGAAGTTGGGCGAAACCACGAGCTGGCCGCCAGCCGCGTGCACATTGCGCACGTCGTCCGCGCTGAGGACGGTGCCCGCGCCAACCAGTGCGTCAGGCAGTGCCGCCGCAATGGCCTCTATGCTTTGGAGAGGTTGGGGCGAGTTCAGCGGCACCTCCATCAGGGACCAGCCCGTAGCGGCCAGCGCGCGGCAAATGGGCAGCGCTTCATCGGGGCGCAGACCGCGCAAAATGCCAACAAGGGGAATGCCCTGCAGCGCGGCTGAAAATTTGTCTTGAGGACTCATCACTTTTCCTTGGAGGGTATGGGCAGGGCAAGGGCCAAAAGACCACGCCAGGTGACTTCCGAACCTGCGCGGCGCACGGACACGCCACGCTGGGCCAGCGCGTATTCATAGCGCTGGGTCAGCGCATCTGAGCCGATCACGACCACTGCCTCGCCCGGCTCCAGCGATTGAGTTCGTATCTCTTCTCCAATCACCAGGCCCGACAGGTAGCTTGGCAAGGATGTCTTGGCCCTGCGCTCAAAGAGTGCGAGGGTGCGGACACTGAAAGCAGATTGCAGCAGGCTGTTGCTGCGCAGCGCAAAAGCCACGCCGTCATCGAAGGCACTGCGGTCGAGTTCTCCATCCACTTCGGGCAAGGTGCGGGCAAGAATGGAATGCTGACGCAGCAGTGCATAAAACTCGCCGGTCATGAAGGTCGAAAAAGTTTCGATCTTGCCGCCCCGCACCTGAACCCACTTGCTGTGGGTGCCGGGCAGGACGATCAGTCCCTCGTGCAAGTTCAGCAGTTGGAGCGCACCCAGCACTTGAGTCTCTTCACCCCGCATCACGTCCGGAACGCCATCATGGGTACAGCTCAGTCCTGGAACGATGGCGATACGCCCCGGCATGATCCAGCTCAGCTGCGAAGCCACTTCGTCAAAACCCGCTGGGCACGCACAGTAGGGCGCCTGCATCCAGCCTTGTTGGCTGCCTGCCATCCCGGCAATCAGGCACAAGGCCTTGTCCGCCTGCATCCAGTCACCGAAACAGGTTTGAAAAACCGCTGGAAATTCGCCGGGCGCGACGGTCAGGATGCCGCGCGCAAATGCCCGTTCTTCCAGCACAGCGCCAACGCTGTCCAGCCTCGCCCCGCGCAGCGACGAGGTGCCCCAGTCCACGGCCACCAGTGTCTGCATGGGTGTCAGGCTAGTGCAGTGTTGCATGCTTGATGGAACAAATAATAAGGATGGATTTTGGGTCAGGGCAAGGCGCAAACCACAGCCATAGCCCAGCTATGGCGCGGATTTGCAACGCAGCCATGGCGCAAAAGACGCATTTTTATGTTCCAGATAGCGTGCAACACTGCACTACCAAGCCCCGCAAAGCGTCGGGCGGGTAGGTGGGTTGGCGGCAGTCGGCGATGTACTGTTCGATGATGGCCTTGAAAGAGGCGTCGGGCCGCAAACCCAGAGCCTGAGCCCGTTCGGCAGTCGCGCCGCGCGACCAGTTGGCAACGATTCCGGCAATGCGTTCGTCGCGTTCAAAACGCACGCGTTTTCGCACATCGCTTCCTGCTACTTCTTCCAAGGCTTGCAGCATGTCACCCACACGCACATTGAGACCGGGCAGATTCAACGCCAGCCGTCCACCCATGGCCTGCCGGCTGGCCTCAAACACAGTGATCAGTCCGCGTACGGTGTTGGAGGGCGATGACATGGGGTGGGTCACTTCCGGGTCAACCGGGCAGATGGTTTCTACCCCGGCCAAAGGCTCGCGGATGATGCCGCTGAAAAACGAGGACGCCGCGCCATTGGGTTTGCCGGGGCGCACTGTCACCGTCATCAAGCGCGCAGACCTGCCGTCTATGAAACCTTTGCGCGTGTAGTCTGCAATCAGGTACTCACACATCAGTTTGTGCGTGCCGTAAGAAGTTTGGGGCGAGGGCAGGGTAGTGTCGGTTACCAGATCGGGTAGGGGGTTGCTGTCGTCAGGCCCGAAGACGGCCACCGAGCTGGCAAACACAAGCCGCGGCACATTGCCAGCCTGGCGCAGCCCTTCCAGCAATATGCGGGTGCTGTCGAGGTTGGAGCGCAGACCCAACTCAAAGTCCAGTTCGCACTCGCCAGAGACTGCAGAAGCCAGATGAAAAACGGCGTCAAACCCGCTTGCAAACAGTGCGGACTGATTGAGCAACGGCCCGGTATGAACCCGAACCCTCGGGTCTGCGCTCAGATCTGCTGGAGGCGCATAGAGATCGGCAATGTGAAGTTCGGAAATGGTTTGACCATTGAGCTGGCCGCTTTTGAGCAGTTCACGTGACAGCCGGGCGCCCACGAATCCGGCGCCGCCGGTGACAAGTAATTTCATGACAGTCCTTGATGGTCAGTGATTGTCGCGTGGCACAAAAGAGCCGCGCTTGCCGACCAGAAAGTCGAGGTCCACGCCTTCGTCGGCTTGCAACACATGATCGACATACAGCTTCCAGTAGCCAGACGACAGAGGTGGCGGTGGGGCGGTCCACAGGCTCAGGCGCCGCGCCATCTCTTCGTCGCTGATCAGCAATTGCAGCTTGCGCTCGGGCACATTGAGTTCAATCATGTCGCCGTTTTGCACAATTGCCAGTGGTCCACCGGCAGCCGCTTCAGGCGCAGTGTGGAGGATCACGGTGCCGTAGGCGGTGCCGCTCATGCGGGCATCGCTGATGCGGACCATGTCGGTAATGCCCTTACGCAGAACTTTGGGCGGCAGCGGCATGTTGCCTACCTCGGCCATACCGGGGTAGCCCTTGGGTCCGCAGTTTTTCAGCACCATGACGCAGGTTTCGTCGATGTCCAGATCTTCGTTGTCGATGCGAGCGTGAAAGTCCTCGATGTTTTCAAACACCACGGCGCGGCCGGTGTGCACCATCAGCGCGGGTGTCGCCGCACTCGGCTTGATGACGGCACCACGCGGCGACAGGTTGCCGCGTAAAACCGCGATACCGGCCTTGTCCTTGAAGGGTGTGGTCAGCGGCTTGATCACCTCGGTGTTGTAGTTCTGCGCATCGGCAATGTTCTCGCCTATGGTTTTTCCGTTGGCAGTGATGGCACCGGTGTGCAGGTGCTGCGCAATTTCCTTCATGACCACCGGCAGGCCGCCGGCGTAACAGAAGTCCTCCATCAGGAATTTGCCTGAAGGCTGAAGGTTGACCAGGCAGGGCAGCTCGCTCGCCAGGCGGTCAAAGTCGTCCACCGTGAGCTTGACGCCGATGCGACCGGCCATCGCGATCAAATGAATCACGGCATTGGTGGATCCACCAATGGCCGCCAGTGTCTTGATGGCGTTTTCAAACGCTTCGAGCGTGAGAATTTTCGACAGCGTCAGGTCTTCGTGCACCATCTCGACCGCACGGCGACCGGCCATGCGGGCCAATACATTGCGGCGGCCGTCGACTGCGGGATAGGCCGCATTGCCCGGAAGGCCGATGCCCAGCGCCTCGACCATGCTGGCCATGGTGGAAGCCGTGCCCATGGTCATGCAGTGGCCGTGGCTCCTGTGCATGCAGCTTTCGGCCTCAAAAAAATCGGCGAGCTTGAGCGTGCCGGCGCGCACCTGCTCACTCATGCTCCAGACGCCTGTGCCTGAGCCCAGTTCCTGGCCGCGCCACTTGCCACTGAGCATGGGGCCGCCGCTCACGCCGACCGTCGGCAGGTCCACGCTGGCAGCGCCCATGACCAGCGAAGGCGTGGTCTTGTCGCAGCCCATCAGCAGCACCACGCCGTCGATCGGGTTGCCGCGGATGCTTTCTTCCACGTCCATGCTGGCCAGGTTGCGGTACAGCATGGCGGTCGGTCGCAGCAGGGTTTCGCCCAGCGACATGACCGGGAACTCCAGCGGGAAGCCACCGGCTTCGTACACACCGATCTTGACCTGTTCGGCAAGCGTGCGGAAATGGCTGTTGCAGGGCGTCAGTTCACTGAAGGTGTTGCAGATGCCGATGACCGGGCGGCCGTCAAACTGGTCGTGCGGCACGCCCTTGCCCTTGACCCAGCTGCGGTAGGCGAAGCCGTCGCGGTCCTGGCGGCCGAACCATTGCTGGCTGCGTAGTTCTGAAGGTTTCTTTTTCGGGCGGGTGGGTTCGGTCATAGGGTAAATCCGGAAGATGTAAACGTATTATCGTCATACCATTGCGCCGCGAACCCTAGTGAAAACCATGATCAAGAACGTCCACGGAAACACAGTCGACCATCTCGGCGAAGCCATCGTCGCGGGGCGTTACGCCGTGGGCGCTTCGATTCCGCCCGAGCCCGTGCTCTGCCTGGAGCTCGGCGTCAGCCGCACCGTGGTGCGCGAGGCGGTGAAGTCCTTGATCGCCAAGGGTTTGATGACCACCGGCCCCAAGGTGGGCACACGTGTCTTGTCCGAAGACCACTGGAACTGGTTCGACCCCGATGTCATCATCTGGCAATCCAAAGCGGGGTTGACGGCCGAGTTTTTGCGCGACCTGCAGGATTTGCGCCGCGTCGTGGAGCCTGCGGCCATGCGGCTGGCCGCCGAACGTGCCACACCGCAGGACATTGCCGAAGTCGAGGCCGCCTACGCCGGCATGAAACACGCGGTAGAGCATGGTGGTGACTATGTCACCCACGACCTGCGCTTCCACCAGGGCCTGCTGCGGGCCAGCCGCAATCGCATGCTGGTGCAGATGAGCAAGGCGCTGGGCGCGTTGCTGCGTACCAGCTTCGAAATTTCAACGCGGCGCAAGGATGGACCAGTGCAGTCGCTGCCGCTACACCGCGCGGTGCTGGATGCGGTGATTGCACACCAGCCCGACGAGGCCGAAATAGCCATCCGGGTGTTGATCGACGGCGCGAAGCAAGACATCGAGGAAGTACTGGCCTCGCGCCGCCGGCTTCCGGTGCTGAGTAGCCCCGCGCGGCAGCTCAGGGCTGCCTGAACCTGACGCCGACAAGAGAGGACCCACCACGTGCAAAAGTCCGTCGACACATCGATTTACTGGTTCTTCAAGCTGCTGGAGTTGCTAGTGGTGGTCTGCATGGTGGCCATGGTGATCATGGTCTTTGGCAATGTGGTGCTGCGTTATGGCTTCAATTCCGGCATCTCAGTGTCGGACGAGATGTCGCGCTACTTCTTTATCTGGCTGACCTACATCGGCGCCATGCTGGCGATGCACGAGGGCGGGCACCTTGGGGTGGACACGCTGATCAAGCACCTGCCGATTCTCGGCAAGAAGGTGTGCCTGTTCCTCAGTGAAGTTCTGATGCTGTTTTGTAATGTGCTTTTCTTCATGGGCACTTTCAAGATGCATGAGTTGCAGGTGACCAATGTCTCGCCCGTAGTCGGCATCTCGATGATCTGGATCTACGGCGTCGGCTACATCGTCAGCGTGGTGATGGCCATCATCAATCTCAACGTTTTGTTCAGGCTGGTCACAGGCCGCATCACTGAAGAAGAGCTGGTACAGGTGATAGAAACCGAAGGCCTGGCCGACGTGGAGAAACAGATGCAAGGGGCCAAGGCATGAGGGCAGTGCACTCACCTTTTAAAGTGCGACGCGCGAGGCCGAGCGCAGGCGCAACAATGAGCGTGGAGGTCAAGCCAGCATGACGGTTACTGTTTTCATCCTGAGCCTGCTGGCCGCCATGGCCATCGGAATGCCGATTGCCTATGCACTGCTGGTCTGCGGCGTAACGCTGATGGCCTTTCTGGCGGCGACCAGCGGCCTCGTCACCTTCGATAGCCAGATCCTGGCGCAACGCTTTGTGGACGGTGCGGACAACTTTCCGCTCCTGGCCGTGCCCTTTTTCCTGTTGGCGGGCGAGTTCATGAATGCCGGGGGCATCAGCCGCCGCATTGTCAACATGGCGATGGCCTGGGTCGGGCATTTCCGCGGCGGCCTCGGCTACGTCACGGTCATCGCTGCAGTAATCATGGCCTCCCTGTCTGGGTCGGCGATTGCCGACACGGCTGCGCTGGCCGCATTGCTGATTCCCATGATGCGGGCCGCCGGCTACAACGTGGGGCGTGCCTCCGGCCTGATCGCTTCTGGCGGCATCATTGCGCCGGTGATTCCACCTTCGATTGGCCTGATCATCTTCGGCGTGGCCGGCAATGTATCGATCACCAAACTTTTTCTCGCAGGCATTGTTCCGGGTCTGCTCATGGGCCTGGCCATCGGCCTGACCTGGTGGTGGCTGGCCAGGAAAGAAAACGTGCAACCCGCGCCCAAGTTGTCCATGTCCGCCCGACTACAAATCACGGCCGAGGGAGGTTTCGCGCTGACCCTGCCCGTCGTCATCATCGGCGGAATGAAGTTTGGCATCTTCACGCCGACCGAGGCCGCCGTGGTGGCTGCGGTCTACAGCTTCGTGGTGGGCATGTTCATCTATCGTGAACTCAAATGGTCAGAGCTCTATGGCTTGATTCTGTCCGCTGGCAAGACGACGGCCGTAGTGATGTTTCTTGTGGCTGCGGCCATGGTCAGCGCCTGGCTGATCACGGTGGCCAACATTCCGACGGAAGTTGCCGCCTTGATGTCGCCCTTCATGGACAACAAGATGCTGCTGATGATGGTGATGATGGTGCTTGTGGTGATCGTCGGTACCGCGCTCGACTTCACGCCGACGGTGTTGATCCTCACGCCGGTGTTGATGCCGGTGGTGCTTAAAGCCGGTATCGATCCGGTGTACTTCGGCATCATGTTCATCATGAACAACGCCATTGGCCTGATCACGCCGCCTGTGGGTACCGTGCTCAACGTGGTGTGTGGCGTGGCAAAAATCAGCATGGACACCGCGTTCAAGGGCGTGCTGCCATTCCTGTTGGCGCAGCTTGCGGTGCTGTTCCTGCTGGTACTTTTCCCCGAAATCGTTACCGAGCCGCTCAAGTGGTGGATGCGGTAGTCACCTTTCCCAACCCCTGTCCTGACCATTAATAAGGAGACAACCATGTTTTTCAAATGCAGAACCCTCGCCTCGGCCCTGGCCGCGGCCGCCTTGCTGGTGGCAACCTCAAGCTTCGCGCAATATGCCGACCGCACCATCAAATTCACCAATGGTGTCAACGAGGACCATCCGGTCGGCGTCGGCGTCAAGAAAATGCAGGAAGTGCTGGCGGCCAAAACCGGCGGCAAGATGAAGATCAATGCGTTCTGGGGGGGCTCAGCGGGCGGCGACCTGCCAGCCACGCAGGCGCTGAGAGCTGGCACGCAAGAGATGGTTTGCACTTCCAGCTCGCCGCTGGTTGGCATTGTCAAAGAACTCGGCGCCTTTGATCTGCCTTTCCTGTTTGGCAATGAGAAGGAAGCCGACGCGGTGCTCGACGGCCCGGCCGGTGCCTATTTCAACAAGAAGCTGGAAGAAGCCGGCCTGATCAACCTGGCCTACTGGGAAAACGGTTTCCGCAACCTGACCAACAGCAAGCGGCCGGTCGCCAAGGCAGAAGATTTTGACGGTGTCAAGGTCCGTGTGATGCAGAACAACATCTTCATCGACACCTTCAAGACCCTGGGCACCAACGCCGTCCCCATGGCTTTTGGCGAAGTGTTCACCGCGCTGGAAACCAAGACCATCGACGGTCAAGAGAACCCCTTCGTGACCATTGAAACCTCCAAGTTCAATGAAGTTCAGAAGTACCTCAGCGTCACCCGCCACGCCTACACCCCCTTCCTGATTCTTTACAGCAAAAAGCTGTGGGACCAGTTGAATCCTCAGGAGCAGGCAGTACTGCGTGAGGCGGCGATGGAAGGCCAGAAGGTCCAGCGCGCTGCCAATCGTGCGCTGAACGAAAAGTCCCTGACCAGCTTGAAGGCCAAGGGCATGCAGGTCAATGAAGTGAGCGTGGCCGAGCAGCGCCGCATGTTTGACAAGGTCAAACCCGTGTATGAGCGCAATGTGCCGACCATTGGCGGTGAGGCTGTGACCACCGTGCTTGAAGCCCTGAAGAAGGCGCGCGGTGGCTGATCTGCGGTAGACCGCAGCGATCGCCACATGGCCGCAAGGGTTCACTCTTGCGGCCATTTTTTTCGAACGGAGTCATCTTGAAGATCACCAAAGTAGAGACCCTGAGGCTGGGCGAGTTTCCCAACATCATCTGGGTTCGCATTTACACGGACGACGGCCTGGTCGGCCTGGGCGAAACTTTCATGGGCGCGCAGGCGGTCGAAGCCTATATACATGAGTGGGCCGGCCCCAAACTGCTGGGCAAAGACCCGCTGGCGATAGAGGCGCGCAACAAGGACATCACCGGTTACCTGGGCTGGCGCGGCTCGGGTGTGGAAACGCGCGGCAACTCGGCTGTCGATATCGCCTTGTGGGACATCTTCGGCAAGGCAGCCAGCATGCCGCTGTACACCGCGCTGGGCGGCAAGAGCCGCGACAGCATACGCATCTACAACACCTGCGCCGGCTACCAGTACGTGCGCAGCACCGTCAACCAGTCCAGCGCCAACTGGGGAATAGGCGGGGCGAAGAAGAACAATGCCGGGCCTTACGAGGATCTGGAAGGCTTTTTGCGCCGGGCCGACGAGTTGGCCGAATCCCTGCTGTCCGAGGGCGTGACGGCGATGAAGATCTGGCCCTTCGATCCGGCCGCCGAAAAAAGCGACGGCCAGTACATCAGCAATGCCGATCTGGACCTGGCGCTGGAGCCCTTCCGCAAGATACGCAGCGCTGTCGGCGAGCAGATGGACATCATGGTCGAGTTTCACAGCCTGTGGCGCCTGCCCATGGCGCAGAAGATCGCACGGGCGCTCAAGCCCTTCAACACCTTCTGGCACGAGGACGCGATCCGCATGGATTCGCTGGACCTGCTCAAGCAGTATGCGAAAGATTGCGACGCGCTGATCTGCGCCAGCGAAACCCTGAGCTACAAATGGGGCTTCAAGGACTACCTGCAGACCGGCGTTGCCGGTGTGGCCATGCTGGACCTCAGCTGGTGTGGCGGCCTGACTGAGGCGCGCAAGATTGCCGCCATGGCCGACGCCTGGCAACTGCCCGTGGCGCCGCACGACTGCACCGGGCCGGTGGTCTGGGCGGCGTCCAGTCACCTGTCCCTGCATGCGCCGAATGCGCTGATCCAGGAAAGTGTGCGCGCCTTCTACACCGGCTGGTACAAGGAGTTGGTCACCGAGCTGCCGATCGTGACGAAAGGCATGCTGAGCCTCAGTGGCAAGCCCGGGCTGGGCCTGGAACTGCTGCCGGACCTGCACAAACGCGCCGATGCCACCTTGCGCGTTAGCCTGCCCGATTGACTCCCGAACAATGGAAACCTCATGAAAATCACATCTGTCACGCCTTTCATCCTGCATGTACCCGTCACCGGCTCGCAAATCGCCGACAGCACCCACAGCATCACGCACTGGGGCGTGGTGGGTGCCCAGGTCGACACTGAAGATGGGCTGAGTGGTTACGGTTTCACCGGCACCCACGCGCACCTGCCTAGCGACCAGCTGATCGCGCGCTGCATTGAGACTTGCCACGCGCCCATGCTGATTGGCGAGGATGCAGGAGACATCCACCGCCTGTGGCAAAAACTGGCGCGAAACCCGGCGTTGCAGTGGGTTGGGCGCGCCGGCATCACCACGCTCTCGCATGCAGCCATTGACTTGGCCCTGTGGGACCTCAAAGCCAAGGCCGCTGGGCAGCCGTTGTGGAAACTGCTGGGTGGCCAGGTGCGTGACAAGGTGCGCGCCTACAACACCGACATCGGCTGGCTTAGCATCGCCGACGACAAACTGGTGGAGGGTGCGCAGCGTGCGGTTGCCCAGGGCTTTACCGGCGTCAAGATCAAGGTCGGCTCCATGGTCGAGCGCGACCTGCGGCGGCTGGCGGCGGTACGACAAGCCATTGGCCCGGATGTCACACTGGCGATCGACGGCAACGGCAAGTGGGACCTGCCGACCTGTCAGCGTTTTTGCCGTGCGGCGCAGGACGCCGATGTGTTCTGGTTTGAGGAGCCGCTGTGGCACGACGACGTCAAGGGACATGCGCAGCTGGCGCGGTCCACATCCATCCCGGTTGCGCTGGGCGAGCAGCTCTACACGGTCGATGCGTTTGCAGAGTTTTTTGCGCAGCAGGCGATTCACTGGGTGCAGCCTGATGCGACGCGTTTGGCCGGCCTGACCGAGGTGTTGCGCGTGTGTGAGACCGCACACGCCTTCCGCCTGCCAGTGGCGCCGCACGCGGGCGACATGAGCCAGGTGCATGTGCACCTGTCGTACGCGCACCCGGCCTGCGAGGTACTCGAATTCATTCCCTGGATCAAGGATTGCTTCACCGACCCGGCCGAGGTGGTGGACGGTTATTTCCGTCGTCCCGAGTTGCCCGGTGCCGGCACCACGCCGACGGCCGGCGCCTGGCGGCAGTTCAGGCAGGCGACCGCCTGAGTCCGACCGGTCCTGTCCACGCAAAGGCAAAATAGGCGCCGATGAATTCCGATATTTTTGTGGTCATGGGGGTCAGCGGCTGCGGCAAAAGCACCGTGGGTGCGCAACTGGCCCAAGCCTTGAAGCTACCCTTTCTGGAGGGGGATGTGCTGCACCCCGAACGCAATGTGGCGCGCATGGCCGCTGGCGTGCCTCTCAGTGATGAGGACCGCGAAGGCTGGCTGCAGGCGCTGGCCGAACGCCTGCGGCAGGCGCACGCCGCAAACCGGGGCCTGGTGCTGTCGTGTTCGGCGCTCAAGCGTGCTTACCGCGACATCCTGCGCAGCGGCGCGCCCGGCCTGCGTTTTATCTACCTGCACGGTGAACATGCACTGCTGGCGGCGCGCATGGCCGCGCGCACCGGCCATTACATGCCCCTGTCGCTGCTGGACAGTCAGCTTGCCACGCTGGAGCCGCCCGGCGTGGACGAGAATACGCAGCGCTTTCATGTAGCTGAGCGGGCTGAAGACATTGTTGCCACCGTGCTGGCGGACCGGATTTCAGGCGCCAGCAGCCTTATCTGACGAATTTTCTAACTCGGGGACTCCATGACCGATTTCACCAAAGTCATCCTCTACACCGACACCGATGGCCGTGCCAAGTTCCGCGAGGAGCATGTCGCGCTCAGCGAAGGCTCGCCGCAGGCCATGCTGTCGCCGCTGGCGCCGTCCACCGGCTACCAGTTGCGCCACAGCCCGGTGGGTTTTTGCAGCCAGTTTCATTGCACGCCGAAGCCGCAGTGGGTATTTATCCTCAGTGGGCAGATGGAAATCGGCCTGCAGGGCGGGGTGTCGCGGGTGTTCGGCCCAAGTGAACATTTCTACTCAGCCGATGTGTTGCCAGACGGCGCCACCTTCGATGCCACAGTGCACGGCCACTGGAGCCGCCAAGTCGGGCCGGAGCCGCTGGTCACGCTGTTTTTGCAGGGCTGAGTACTGATTGCTATCGAAATGGTAGCTGCTTGTTCAATCTGGACAAGGGCTGGATGGCTAAAAGACTTGAAACCTCAGCGGGGCTGCATGTCGCTCGACAGCAGCACGGTGTGGCCTGGGGAAGCTGCCAGCACACTGCTCACCAGCGCGGCGGCCACATCCGCAGCGTCGATTGCGCGGTAGTTGGCGGGCGTCAGGGGCCTCAGCAGGCGCATGGCCGTCGCTGCGAATTTTTCTGCCGCGCGATGGGGCTGGCCGAGGGAACTGCGGTCACCGCTGAGCAGCGAGGGGCGGGCCAACACCACCGTTTCATAGCCGAGTTGACCGACGGCATCTTCCATGTCGCCCTTGACGCGGTTGTAAAAGACGGACGATTTGGCGTTGGCACCCATGGCGCTGACGATGCCCAGCCTGCGTGCGCCAGCGGCCCGCGCCGAACGGGCCACGGCCAGCACGGCGTCAAAGTCGACGGCGCGGAAAGCCTGCTGGCTGCCGGCGACCTTGATTGTGGTGCCGAGGGCGATGAACACATCGTCCACCGCAGGCGCCTCGAAAGTTGCGAAGTCCGGGCTGAGGTGGCTCACCAGTTTGGCGTGCACCACCTCCGGTTTGCGCCGGCCCATGCAGTGGACCGCCGAATACCGTTTATCGGCCAGTAAACGAGCCAGAATTCCCCGACCGACCAGACCCGTTGCCCCGGCCACCAGCGCCACCCGAGCGTCCGCCACCACCGCCGCCGCCCGATGGGCGTCCGCCGCCACCGCCGCCGCCCGATGGGCGTCCGCCGCCACGGTAGTTGCCGCGGTTGCCGCCTGTGGGCTGGCCGGAAGAAGGGAAGCCGGAAGAGACGTGGCTGGTGGGTTGGGCGTCATCGTCGCGCTCCTGCGTGTTGCGTGGGCGTGGGGGCTGCGCGTTCTGGTTGCGTACCTGGTGATGCGCTGGCTGGCCACCTTGCGAATAGCCGGAATTCTGGCGTGGCTGGCCGCCCTGAGGCTGGCTGCGGCCACCACCATTGCCGCCACCGCCACCGCCGTTGCGGCCTCGTCCGCCACCGCCACCGCCGCTGCCGTTGTTGCCGCCAGCGTTGCCACCACGGCCACCTTGTGGTTTGGTTTCACGGATGCGCGTCATCATTTCGGATCTAGCCGCCTTGGCAGCGGCCTGCATCACGTCGCGGCTAGGGGGCTTGCCGAGGCCGCCCCAGATGGTCTGGCGGCCCATGGCCAGCGGCTCGGCCTTTTCGCCGGGCTCGGCTTCAAAGCCGGCGACAGCCACCACTTCGATGTTCTGCTTGGTGAAGCGTTCGATGTCCTGCATGAAGCCTTCTTCATCCAGACACACCAGGCTCACCGCCGCGCCGTCGTTGCCGGCGCGGCCGGTACGGCCGATGCGGTGCACGTAGTCTTCGCTGACGTTGGGGATTTCATAGTTCACGACGTGCGGCAGTTCGTCAATGTCGATGCCGCGCGCGGCGATGTCGGTGGCCACTAGCGCGCGTATGCTGCCGCTCTTGAAGTCGGCCAGCGCCTGAGTGCGGGCGGTCTGGCTCTTGTTGCCATGCAGCGCCATCGCCGGAATGCCGTTTTTGGTCAGGTGTTCGGCCACATTGTTGGCGCCGAATTTGGTGCGAGTGAACACCAGCACCTGGCTCCAGTTGTGCTCGTTGATGATGTGGGTGAGCAGCGCTTTTTTCTTGCCGCGGCCGACCGGGTGAATGGTTTGCGTGATGCGCTGCACCGTGGTGTTGCGCGGTGTCACCTGAATGCTTTGCGGATTCTTCAGCAGGCCGTTGGCCAGCTCGCGGATCTCGTCGCTGAAGGTGGCGGAAAACAGCAGCGACTGCTTCTGCTTGGGCACCAGCGCCAGCACCTTTTTGATGTCGTGGATAAAACCCATGTCCAGCATGCGGTCGGCTTCGTCAAGCACCAGGATTTGCACCTGGCCCAGGTCCAGTGTGCCCTGGCTGGCGTGGTCGAGCAGGCGGCCGGGGGTGGCCACGAGAATATCGACGCCGCGGCGCAGCTTCTCAATCTGCGCGCCCATGCCGACACCGCCGAACATCACCATGGAGGAGAGATCGAGGTATTTGCCGTAAAGGCGCACGCTTTCCTCGACCTGGGCGGCGAGTTCGCGTGTCGGCGTCATGATCAGGCAGCGCACGGCGCTGACGCCGCGCTTGTTTTTCAGCGAGGGCTCGCTCGACAGGCGCTGCAACATGGGCAGCACGAAAGCTGCTGTCTTGCCGGTACCGGTCTGGGCGCCGCCCAGCAGGTCGCCGCCTGCAAGCACGGCGGGAATCGCCTGGGCCTGGATAGGGGTGGGGGTGTCGTAGCCCTGCTCAAGCACGGCTTTAAGAATGGCCGGGGCCAGATTCAGATTTTCAAAGGTCATTTTTTTGCACCGCTGGGGTGCTCAGGATCGGCCTGTGGGAGCTTGTGGGCGTCCCGCCAGTCAAAGGCAGATTGGGGTCAGGAGTTGGGCCAAAAACACCTTGAATCGTTGCCGATACTGTCACAGAGGTGTGCCCGAATGTCGCAGGCAACTGGAGCGAGCAACGTGGGTATTGTCGCACGGAACGATAATCAGGAGATTGCCGCAAAAAATCCCCGAGAATCCTGGGCTGGCTTGCGCTCTTCGTCTTCCTTTTGTTATCTCCCTTTTTTTAGAAGTTGATCCTGATGGCCCAGTACGTCTTTACCATGAACAAGGTCGGCAAAGTTGTGCCGCCCAAGCGCCAGATCCTCAAGGATGTGTCGCTCAGCTTTTTTCCCGGCGCCAAGATTGGCGTGCTGGGCACCAACGGTTCCGGCAAGTCCACGCTGCTCAAGATCATGGCTGGCCTGGACAAGGAAATCGAGGGTGAAGCCACCCCGATGCCGAATCTGAACATCGGCTACCTGCCGCAGGAGCCCAAGCTCGACCCGACACACACGGTGCGCGAAAGTGTCGAAGCTGGCATGGGCGCGGTGTTTGCCGCCAAGGCCCAGCTCGAGGCGGTGTACACCGCCTACGCCGAGCCGGACGCCGACTTTGACGCACTGGCCGCAGAGCAGGCGCGTCTTGAGGCCATCATTGCCACCTCCGGCTCTGACTCCGAGCACCAGCTCGAGATCGCCGCCGACGCGCTCCGCCTGCCGCCTTGGGATGCCGTGATCGGCGTGCTGTCTGGTGGTGAAAAGCGCCGCGTCGCGCTGTGCAGCCTGCTGCTGTCCAAGCCCGACATGTTACTGCTCGACGAGCCGACCAATCACCTGGACGCCGAATCGGTGGACTGGCTGGAGCAGTTCCTGCAGCGTTACCCCGGCACCGTGGTGGCCATCACCCATGATCGTTATTTCCTCGACAATGCGGCCGAGTGGATCCTGGAGCTGGACCGCGGTCGCGGCATCCCCTGGAAAGGCAATTACAGCACTTGGCTGGAGCAAAAGGGCGAACGCCTGGCGCAGGAGCAAAAGGGCGAAGAAGCCCGTGCCAAGGCACTGAAGAAAGAACTCGAATGGTCGCGCCAGAACCCGAAAGCGCGCCAGGCCAAGAGCAAGTCGCGTCTGGCACGTTTTGAGGAACTTTCGGATTTTGAATACCAGCAGCGCAACGAAACCCAGGAGATTTTCATTCCGGTGGCCGAGCGCCTGGGCAATGAAGTCATCGAATTCAAGAACGTCAGCAAGTCCTTCGGCGACCGCCTGCTGATCGACAACCTGAGCTTCAAGATTCCGGCTGGCGCCATCGTCGGCATCATCGGCCCCAACGGCGCCGGTAAATCGACGCTGTTCAAGCTGATCGCCGGCAAGGAGCAGCCGGACAGCGGCGAGGTGGTGATCGGCAAGACTGCGCGCATGGCTTTTGTGGACCAGCACCGCGACGACCTCGCCAACGAAAAAACCGTCTGGGAAGACATTTCCGGCGGGCTCGACATGCTGACGGTCGGCAAGTTCACCATGCCCAGCCGCGCGTATGCCGGCCGCTTCAACTTCAACGGGGCCGACCAGCAAAAACGCGTGGGCACGCTGTCGGGTGGTGAGCGTGGGCGCCTGCACCTGGCCAAAACATTGATTGCCGGCGGCAACGTGTTGATGCTCGATGAGCCGTCCAATGACCTGGACGTGGAAACCCTGCGCTCGCTGGAAGACGCGCTGCTCGAATTCGCCGGCTCCATCATGGTCATCAGCCATGACCGCTGGTTCCTTGACCGAATTGCCACCCACATCCTGGCGGCCGAAGGCGACAGCCAGTGGACCTTCTTTGACGGCAACTATCAGGAATACGAAGCCGACAAGAAAAAGCGTTTGGGTGAAGAGGGGGCCAAACCCAAGCGGATGCGCTTCAAGGCATTGAAATAATGCCCCCACGCTTGTCACTTTCGTGTACTGCACTGCCCTCCGGGGGGGCGCTGCGCCTGCGGCCCGGCAAAGCCGGTTCCGCGGCCCCTGCTGGAAGGGGACTACATCGCGGGTTCCGGTGGCGCCGATGACTGACGAGGCGGTACTCACCGCAACGCGGCTGTGGCTGGAGAAAGCCGTGATCGGCCTGAACCTGTGCCCGTTTGCAAAAGCGGTGTACGTCAAAAATCAGGTGCGTCTGGTGGTCAGCCATGCGCGCCACGCCGATGATTTGCTGGAAGAGTTGGACAAAGAACTTGACCTGCTTGTGGCCACGCCATCGGAGGAAGTCGACACCACGCTGTTGATTCACCCCACGCTGTTCGATGATTTTCTGGACTTCAATGATTTCCTGGAAATCGCTGAGGGGGTGGTTGATGAACATGAGCTTGAAGGCGTGATTCAACTCGCCAGCTTTCACCCGCAGTTCCAGTTTGACGGAACCGAGCCGGACGACATCAGCAACTACAGCAACCGCGCGCCGTTTGCCATATTGCATTTGCTGCGCGAGGAAAGTGTGGAGCGGGCGGTAGAAGCCTTCCCGGAAGCCGAAGCCATTTTTGAAGAGAACATCAAAACTCTGGAGCAGCTGGGCCACAGCGGCTGGAAAAAACTCGGGCTTTAGCTGTTGCCCGGCCCGGGTTGAAGTTCATAGTGAAAAACCTTGGCAATGATTTGCCAGCGGTTTTCAACAAACACCATGCTCAGCAGGTCCGTGAAATGTTTGGGCAGGATTGAGCACTGCACCTTTGCAAGCGCTGTGACCGGGCCTGCGAAGTCAATGGACACGATGCGGTCTGTCCGCGCGTCCCCCCGGCTTGCTGGCGAGACGCGTTTATCCACGATGGGAAAGTACTCAGCCATGCCCAAGGTGAGCAGTTCCTTGTCCGTGGCGCAGGCGTAAATTGCGGAGGGGTGAAAGACCTGCCTGAGCAGCTGGGTGTCGCAGTGGTACAAGCCCTCGAAATAATTCTTGAGCACGCGGCTCACCTCCTCGTGCGCATTGCTGTGGTTAGGGTTCATGTCATGCGCCCGGAGTTAATTGAACCGATGCCGCGCTTTGTTGCCTGCGCAGTGCTGTCACACTTTGACCAGCCACACCCCAGTTATCAGTATCTATCTCTTCGATTACCACAAAGGTAGTGGCCGGGTCTTTGCCCAGAACGCGCACCACCAGGTCCGTGGCGCCGGCAATGAGTTCGGCCTTCTGTGTCGGGCTGACCCCCTCGCGGGTCACCTGGATAAGGATGTAGGGCACGGTGTCTCCAGTTGGAAGCTTGGCTTACGCGGGCAGGCTTTCGGCTTTCAGCGCGTCGCGCACTGCCGGCCGGGTGGCTACACGGGCGAGATAGTGCTGAAGATTGCCAAGATCCGAAAGGTCCAGCGCCACATATTTGCTCCAGCCGGCGACGGTGAACAGGTAGGCGTCGGCGACGGTGAATTCCTCGCCAGTCAGATAGCTGCTACCGGCCAGTTTGCTGTCCACCCATTCAAACTTTTTGCGAAGCAGCGCCGTGTGTATTTTTTTTGCCCCTGCGTCAAAGGCCGCGTTGAACAAGGGGCTGAACGATTTGTGCAACTCGGAGGTGATGTAGTTTTGCCACTCCATCACGCGGTAACGCGCCAGGCTTCCGGCGGCCGGCAAAAGCTTGGTGTTGCCAGCCTGATCGGCGATGTACTGGCAGATGACCGGGCCTTCGCTGAGCGTAGAGCCATCGTCCAGGATCAGAAGGGGAACCTGCCCTTTGGGATTGATGCTGTAGTAGTCCACTCCAGAGGCGGTCAGGTGGCGCGCCGTGTCGACCTTTTCCAGGGTGAAGGTGCTGCCGCTCTCAAGCAAGGCGATGTGGGGCGCCAGTGAACACGCGCCGGGCGAGAAATACAGTTTCATGGAAAAAACTCCTTGGTGTTGGTTGAAACAGATAAAGGCAGTGTATTGATTACTTCAGCATTGATAAATATGAGATGATTCATTTCAATCATTACATGAAGGAATAAATGCCCCGCCATTTTGATGATCTGATGCTGGGCAGTCTGGAGCTGTTTTGCCTCTCAGCGGAGCTTGAAAGCTTTACCGCTGCGGCAGCTTCCGCAGGCCTTACTGCGGCCGCAGTAAGCCGGTCTATCTCCCGGCTGGAGGCACGGCTGGGTGTGCAGCTTTTTGCACGCACAACGCGGCGTGTGCGCCTGACCGACAGCGGACAAAATTACTTTGAGCAGTGCCGCCTGACGCTCAATCAATTGGTGGAAGCGGAGCGGGAAATATCGGGCAAGCAAAAGTCGCCCACGGGTATTGTGCGAATGAGCTTGCCTACATCATTCGGCCACTTTCGCATTCTTCCGCTGCTGCCCGAATTTCGTCAGCTATACCCCGCGGTCCAACTGGACCTGCACTTGAGCAACCGCAATATTGACTTCGCCGAGGGGTTTGATCTGGCGGTGCGCGGCCGCATTCCCCCCGACTCGGGTTTGATTGCGCGCAAGCTGGAAGACGCCAGGCTCGTCGTCGTGGCCGCGCCAGATTATTTGCGCAGGCGGGGTACACCTCTTGTACCCGGGGACTTGGCTGCGCATGATTGCATTCAGTTTCTGCTGCCGCGCACAGGCCAGCCGGTGCCATGGGTGCTGCACCAGCTGGGACGCGAGGTGGAATGGGTCACGCATGGCGGCATACAGTGCTCCGAGGATATCCTGGGTCCCGTAACCCTGGCGCGCCATGGCGGCGGCTTGCTGCAAACAGCCCATTTCCTGGTGGAACCGGACCTGAAGCAGGGTAGCCTGGTGGAAGTGATGCAGGACTTTGGCGGCGCAGCGCGCGCGTTTTCGCTGCTCTACCCGGCCAATCGCCATATGCCCCAGAGTGTGCGCGTGCTGATCGATTTTTTGGTGCAGCGCCTGGCAGTGCGTGTGGAAGTCGCCGCTTCCTAAACTTGCACCTTCATCCAGTCACGGGGCGGCATGCCCGTGGTTTGCGCGAAGGCCCGCGAAAATGATGAGGCGCTGGCGTAACCCAGGGTTTCGGCCACGGCCTTGATGGACTGCCCGCTGCGCAGCAGGGTATGCGCAATCGACACCCGCCAGCGGAGCAAATAGTCGGCAGGCGTTTCTCCCACTTGGTCCTTGAAGCTTGCGGCGAAAGTGCTGCGTGACATGCCCGCTTGCTCTGCCATGGACTCCAGTGTCCACGCGTCGCCGGGGCGCTCGTGCAGTGCCACCAGTGCTCGTGCCAGCCGGGGGTGCGCCAGACCCATCAGCAAGCCTTTGGGAAAGCCTGCCTCTTCGGGGTGATCGAGCAGCCAGCGCAGCAATTGCAGCAGGAGGATTTCAAACAGGCGGTCTGCCAGCAGCCGCTGCCCACAACGCAAGCGTTCTGTTTCAGCAAAGAGCAAAGCCAGCGTGTGATGCAGTCCCTGCACTTCGCGCAAGGGCAATACGACCAGGGCGGGCAGGGCGGAGGCCAGGGGGTGTTTGACGCCGCCTTCGAAATCAAGCGTTGCACAAACAAAGTCCGAGCCCTCGCGCGGTGCATTGTGAAAGTTGTGCGCCAGCGGCCGGGGATAGAACAGCAGCGTGGGCTCATCCACCACCAGCCTGGTTGGCGCGCCGTGCCTGGGCTTGTGTGTCACCGCCATGCTGCCGCTCCGCAGCACATGCAAAAAGCCGCGGCCTGGCTCTGCCGCGAAATGACTCACGCCGCACAAAGGCCCTGTGTGAAACAGATGTGCCCGCACCCTGAAGCGCTCCAGCAGTGAGGAAAGGCGGTCGACGGGCGCGCTTGAGTCTGTCATGGCTCTGGACGAATTGGATGTTTATGCGGATGAAATGGGTTAATTGGTATGAATTCTCCCACGACACTGCCTGGGTGCGCAACGAAGCGCGCTTTGTTTAAACCCTAAGGACACCACCATGACATTTCATCCCTCCCGCCTTTCCATCGCATTGGCTCTCGCCATTTCGGCATTTTCAGCTCCCGCTTTTCCACACGGTCACGCACACAAGGGCGGTATTCAAAGCCAACCCGCCAAGGCGGTGACAGCCGCGTTTGACATCGTGCACACCAAAATCAGCACGGAGGGAAACAACGCCGTATTCCATATTGCTGTGTCGGGCAAAGCGGGCGCGAGCAAACCAGCACGCACCGGCAAGCTGGCAGGCAGCAAGGTTTTTTCCTATGTGTGGCCCACCACGCTCGATCCGGCTGCGGCTGGTTTTGAGGCCAAAAGTGGCATTCTTGCGTTTGCTGTGACTTCACATCCGGACTTCGACGACACGCCCTTGTTCGATGAAAACGGCGATGGCGACCCCAAAAACGATGGCAATGTGTGGCACTCGCATTGGGTGGTGCTGCAGCCCGACGAAGCCTGTGGCAAGGGTGCGTTGAAGGTGGTGGACATCCCCGAAGGCAGCAAACCCCGCCTGCCAAAAACCTGGCCGGGCCTTCCCTTGCTGATCGACAGCCCGGGCTGGAGCCCGATCTTCAAAGGCCAAACACTGGAGGTGCGCGTGCCTTTTGATGACATATCCGCGGTCAACACTGCCGGGTTTGATGGCGTCACCGCAGCCCTGCGTGTCAACGCCAGCGTGCACAACCCGCTGCTGTGTGTTGCCAATGTGTTTAAAGTCGGCTCGGGCAATTTGTCTTTGCCCGGCAAAGTGAATCAATAAGTATGAACACCACTGTGGAATTGGCGCCCACGCTACAGGTCAGGCAATGGCTCAACACGCCAGCGCCCATCAGCTTGGAGGGCCTGCGTGGGCGCGTGGTGGTGTTGCATGCATTTCAAATGTTGTGTCCGGGCTGCGTCTCGCAAGGGGTCCCGCAGGCTAAACGCATTCAGGCCGCGTTCCCTGCGGAGGACCTGGTCGTCATTGGTCTGCACACGGTGTTTGAACACCACGCCGTCATGAACGCCGAGGCGCTGCAGGTGTTTGTGCACGAGTACGGCTTGTCATTTCCCATTGGCATCGATCAACCGGCAGAGCGTGGCCCCGTACCGCTGACCATGCAGGCCTATGGGTTACGCGGTACGCCCAGCCTTATTGTTTTGGACAGAAGAGGACAGGTTTGCCTGAATCACTTCGGACATCTGGATGACTTCCGGCTGGGGGCTCTGTTGGGGCGGCTCATCGAAAAGCGACAGGCTGCGCTTCAGCCGCCGTTGCCATAAGGCCGGGTGATGATCTCCAGGTAGTGGCCGTCAGGGTCGTTCCAGTAAACCCCGCGCCCGCCGTCGTTGTGATTGATCTTCTCCGGATGCTGGTGGCCAGGGTCGGCCCAGTAGGGCAGGCGGCGCTGGCATATTCGCTCAAAAATCGCATCAAACTCGACCTCACTGACCAGAAAGGCGTAGTGCTCCACAGTGATGTTGCCGTCATGCGTCAGAAAGTCGAGGGTCACGCCGTTGTCAAGTTCTACTCCATGGAAAGGCCCGAAGCGAACCGGCGCAGCCAGCCCCAGCATGTCGGCAAGAAATGTTGCAGACGCCAGTGAATCCCGGGCATGAACAATGGTGTGGTTGAGCTGGATGGCCATGGGGGTTCCTTCTCAATCTTCCTGAAGCTCACCGATGGCAAACCAGAATCCTGGCGGGCTGATGCCGACCTGCTGCAGCCATGTGCCGAAGTCCTGCTTGGTCACAAACTCTTCGAACAGCAACTGCGGATCAGGTGTGGCTGCTTTTTCCACCACCTCTGTCATGTGGCTAAGCGCCGATGAACGTATGAAGATAGGGAGACTTCCGTCCTTGGCAACGTAGCCGACCAGTGGAAGGCCGCGCAATTCAAAGGTGCCCTTGTTCGCCCACTTTGGATCCACGCTTTGGGCGCGCAGCCCGTCGCGGAGCACGCCCTTGGCAAGAGCCCTGGCAATAACACTCTCATGTTGAAGCGTTTCCCTTGCCCACTGGGTAACGATGTCCCATAAGCGGTAGCTTTCAACGTGATGACCTGGGTTCATGGCGTTGCTCCTGACGGCCGACTTCTATAAACGCTGCAATTTCTTGCGCACCAAATGGATATTGCTGCGCAGCGCATACAACTCATTGGTGTATGAAAGCGGCACACTGATCTTTTCTGCGCGGGCTTCAAGGGTGTCGAGCTCTTCAAATAACGCGCTGTTGTCGCCCGTGCCTTCAATGCGGTTTTCAATGTCGCGCAGCTGGCCATACCATTTGAAAATGCGTGAGCGCACGCGAAACTCGTACAGCGGCGGCACGATGCGTGACAGCGGCAGCATGATGGCGATGATGATGCCCATCACCAACCACATGCGCTCGACCAGGTTGGCTACCCAGAAGGACAGGTAGCGTTGCAAAAAAGGCTTGTCGCTTTTAATGCTGCGTTCAGCTTCAGCGGAAATTGGCAGCTCGTTGTTGGTCAAGTTGGGGTATTCGCGCGCCCGTTTGAACCAGCCTGCAGTGCTGTGAATCTGGTTGCCCGCCTGCACAAACAACTGCAGAAGGGCCGGGTGGGTGCCGGTGCGGTTGATGAGTGCAGTCGTAGGCGCCACCAGCCGCACGTCTTGCGCCGGAATGTTGGCTGCAAGGTCCACCACGCCACGCGGAAGCAGCGCGGGGCTCAGAAATGCAAAGCGGCGCGAGTAGGCTTCGCTCTGCGGAAAGTCCATGAGTTTGACGCCGGGGGTTTGCAGCAGCATCTGCACCATCAGTGATTCGGGGGCAGAGGCAAACACGATGGCGTCGATATTGCCTTCCAGAAAAGCCACTGTGGCGGGGGTCTGCTCAAGCTCCGACGTTTTCAGCGTGGTGATGTCTACCTTGTTGCTCTCCAGCAGCTTGTTCATCAGGCTGGGAATTCCGCTGCCAGGCGTTCCCACGTTGATACGCCAACCCTGGAGTTGCGTCAATGAATTTAAGGCCCCCACGCTGGTCGCTTCGCGTGCCAGAGGCGTTACGCTGCCCTTTTCATTGGGTAAGGGGGCTGTGCTTGCTTGGGGCGGCCCGGCGCGGCGCACGCCGTCGCTACCCGCCGCTGCTTTGCGCGCCGCTTCTTCACGATAGAACAGCCAAACAGGTTCGACAAACAGGCTGCCGAGCGACTCCAGATTTTCCTCGTCTTCGGGCTTTTGCTCACTGGTGCCGCCCTGCACAAAGCCCAGGTCGGCCTTGCCTTCGCGCAGCAGTTGCAGGTTGTGTGCCGATCCCTGCGAGGGCAAGAGCACCACTTCAATGCCATCTTCCGCCAGGATTTTGGCGTAGCGTCTACCAAACTCTTCATAGGCGCTTTGCGCCGGCCCGGTGGCCAGTGTCACGCGATTGGGCGGGTTCGGGTCCAGCCACCAGTAGGCCAGCATCAGCATGGCGACAGCCAGCACGATGAAAGGCCCGGCCGACGCCCACAGGTCGCGAAGTGACAGCAGGGTGTAGCGTATGGTTTTCGGCATGCGCAACCATAGCATGGCCGGTGGATGGGTCCGGCAGCGCCAAGGTTTTAAAATGCAGGCGAAAAAGACCTGTAGTCCATGGCTGGTGGGCGCAAGCAGCTATCAAAACTGTAGCAAGTTTGCGTGTTCAAACTGCCTGCAACCAGGGCTGCACAAAGGCGAACCAGCCGCCTGCCAGATACAGGGCAACACTCAGGCCAAAGACTCGGGCCGATGTTTTGCGTGTGCGCAGGCAGGCGTGGCGTAGCGCCGGGTCGGTGGGACAAGGCGCGAAGCGGTTGCGCCACTGCAGCGCGCCGCTAAGCACCAGCATGGCGCCCGCGAGACCAAACACCAGCCCCTTGTACTCGCTGACCCAGACCAGACCAGGCACCACAGACACCAGGGTGGACAGCGCCGCGCCTGCGCCCAGCGCCACCAGCAACGCCGGCAGCGCGCAGCAGATCAGCGTGCCCGAACTGGCAAACAGCGCCACCCAGGACGACCAGACCGAGCTTTGCCCGCTGGGGTCGATGGCGTCCTCGCTCACTTGGCCGCCTTCATCTGCGCCCGGATCTCGGCGACTGACTGGGGTACGGTTTCCAGTTTCGTGACGTCGTAGCCGGCTTCCTTGATCTCGTGGCGGATGGCTTCGCGGTCCAGGGTCTGGCCCTCTTTGGCTTCCACGGCGACGACCTTTTTCTTCAGGTCGACCAGCACCGCCTTGGTGGCCGGCATGCTGGAGAGGCGCTTTTCAATGCCCTGCGCGCAAAACGCGCAGACCATGCCGTTGACGCTGGCCTTGATACTTTCTGCGGCGAATGCGGTGGAAGAGAAGGCAGCAGCCAGAGTGATGGCGACAAATTTCAGAGTGAATGATTTCATGATGAATGCCTGTAAAAAAGTTGACGGATAACCGGGAGTGGATGTTCAGAAGATGTACATGAAATTGAAGCGCCCCTGCTTCATGTTGTTGATACCGACTTCGACAAAGTAGCTTTTGTGAATGAAGCGCAGCATGGGCGTGATTTCGTTTTTTTCCGAGAGGCCACGCATGCGCCTGGCTTCGACGATGAACCAGGGCTGCACTTCGTCGTAGTCGACCTCATAAAACGAGAAGCCGGTGCGCACCGAGGCGAAGTCATGGTTGATGCCCGGCGCCCGGTACAGGCGCAGCGTACCCGACACATAGACCCGCGTGGTTTCGTAGTCGGCCGAGATGCCTGGTGCCAGCATGGTTTTGCTGTCGGCGAAGTTGTTGCCCGTGAGCCGGCCGACACCGCCGACAAACCAGAAGTTGGCCTGCGAATGTTCACCGTTGATGCGGTGCATGAGCCGCGTATAGGTCAGTTCGGAAAACTCCCGCGTCAGGCGCTTGTTGTCCGAACGCATATAGACGCCGCCCGCGCCAAAAGCGTCGCGCGGGCTCACGGCGTGGTTGACCCATGCCTCTCGCCAGTTCGGGCTGAAGTCGCCCATCGCCATGGTGCTGTCCTTGAAGCCCATGGGGCCGGCGTGTGCGGCGGCTACGCCGGCCATCAGACAGCTTGCGAGGGCTGGCCGCCACGAAGTCAGGTTTATTCTCATTTGATCTCCACCAATGCATGCAGCGCAAGGGCTGCCGATGTCACAACGTCTGCCTGTCTACGGCGGACGCACCTTGGGCATGGCGGTCAGGAGATCGGTGGTTTGAGGCTGGAAATGCGTTCAGCACTGCTGAAGTGCTGGACGCTGGCAGCAGGCCCGGCGTGCGGAACAGTGGTCGCGCTTGCCGGCGGGTCCCAGGCAAAGCTCGCCAGGGCCAGGCAGAGCTGGCAGGTATTGCAGCTGGAGCAATGCGCCCCGGCCGCAGCTTCTTCGGCGTCCGCCTGGGCATGCATGGGACAGTCCGGCGGCATGATGGATGTATCACTCACAGCCTCGGCTGAAGCGGGTGTTGCTGCCAGTGACTGCTGCGCGGCCATGTCCACCGCCATGGCGTTGCCGACCCAGCCGCGCACAGGCAGCAGGGCAATCATCAGGGCGAGGAGCAGGACACGCATGAACTATTGATACGACTGAGACGCAGAAAGTTCCTGCGCCGGGTTACTTGCCCGCGGATTCTGGCACGATGGTCAGCACGGTGTAGGCCCCGTTGATCTTGTCGGCGGTGAAGCTGATCTTGTCGCCGGCCTTGACCTTATCGAGCAGGGCCTTGTCCTGGACCTGGAACACCATGCTCATGGGCGGCATGTCCAGGTTTTTGATCTCGCCGTGTTTGAGTGTGATCTTGCCGGCGTCCTTGTCCACCTTGCGGACTTCGGCCTCGGTGGTGGGCAGGGCGGCATGCGCGAAGGCGGCCGAGGTGAGCAGGGCGGCGATGAGGATAGTGAAGCGTTTCATGGGGGAATCCTTCAGGTTCAAGTGCGGTTGTAACTTTGATAAACGCGAGTGCCGCCATTGCGGCTGACAAGCACCACGTCGTACGGGTCTTTGCGGTCGCCGTAAATCTTGCCGTCCATGCCCGGCGAGCCGACCGGCATGCCAGGTACCGACAGGCCAACGGCGGCCGGGCGTTCTTTCAGCAGGCGGTGCACCTCGCGCGCGGGCACATGGCCTTCGATGGCGTAGCCGTCGACCAGCGCGGTGTGGCAGGAGCCGAGCTTCTCGGGCACGCCCAGCCGCTTGCGGGCAGCGCTGTTGCCGCTGCCGTGTACTTTCACATCGAAACCGTTGGCTTCCATATGGATCACCCAGTCCTTGCAGCAACCGCAGTTGGGGTCTTTCCAGACTTCGACCTGCGGCCGGGTCCTGGCCATCAATGCAGGCGCCAACAGGGAGGTGCCCGCGAGGCCAGCGATGGTTTGTACAAAAAATCTTCTTTGCATGGCCTTCTCCTTGATTGATATTTAACGGGATACTGCGGCGACGCTGATCTTGCCGACCATGCCCGCCTGGTAGTGGCCGGCGATCAGGCAGGCAAAGTCAAAGTCGCCGGCGCGGTTGAAAGTCCAGATGAGGCCGCCGGTTTTTCCTGCGTTGACATGCGCCATGTAAGGCTCGTCATGCTCCATGGCTGGAAACTTCAGCATCATGGCGGCGTGGTCATCGAGTTCCTTCTTGGTGCCAATCACCAGTTCGTGACGCAGCTTGCCCTTGTTGCGGATGACAAACCGCACGGTTTCACCCTGTTTGAACGACAGCTTGTCGGGTGTAAACCGCATGTTGTCATCCATGGTCACGGTCACGGTGCGGGTGACGGATTTGGCGTCACCGGCGATGCCCCAATCCTTTTGCTCCTTGGTGACTGCCGCCTTGTGCGACTTCGGATTGTCGCCATGGGCCAGGCTCAAGGGGGTGGTGCCTGCGAGCACCAGGGCGGCGAGGAGAGAGTAGATTTTTTTCATGAACAGTTCTCTTTCAAATCAGTGCTTGTGGGTGGGGGCGGCGACCGGCGCTGGTGTGCCAACAGAACTTGTGTAGCCGCGCAACTGTGCATAACGAGAGATCTGCGTGGGTGTCAGCAGCGCGGTCTGCTGCAGGTGTGTTTCCAGGTGCGACATGCGCAACCGGGCCTGCAACTGGCCAAGGCGTTCGGTATGTGTCGCCAGCCGGGCTGCGTCGATCTGGCGCGACGAGAAAGCGCGGTCCAGCGCGCGTTCGGCTTCGACCAGTTGGGGACCCAGGTCGCGCGCTTCGGCTTTGTGGCGGGTCATCAGCGCTTGACTGGCTTGCTTTTGTTCAGTGCTCAGCTCAAGTTGCGTGGCCAGCTCCAGCGTGTGCATGGGACCGGGGTAGCCGTTAAGCTCGGCGGCTTTCGCCAGCTCCATGCCTTTGCCAGCCAGCAAGTCGGCGGTCTGCTCGGGCGAGAGGGACTTGATCTCACGCGCTTGCTGGCCCGCATACGGACTGGCGTTGTGTGATGGCGGGTGGGAATGTTGGCCAAATGTGCCTCCAGCCCCCGCCAATAAAGCGCAAGCAGCTATCAATTTGGGAGTAAATCGGATCGTCATGGGGTACTCCTGCGTCAGTGGCCGGCATGGCCGGAAGGTTTGCGGATCTGCACTTCAGTAACGGGTCCGGCTGTGGCCGCCGGCATCGCCTTGCTGCCGGGGCGCGGCCGGGCGGGGTCGGGCAAGGCGCCAGTCCATTCATAGGCGACGGTGCCGGCCGGGTGCTTGTACCAGCCCGGGTCTTTGTAGTCGCCGGCCTTCTGATTGGTCCGTACCTTGAGCATGCTGAACATGCCGCCCATTTCGACCGGACCAAACGGGCCCGTGCCGGTCATCATGGGGGCGGTGTTCTCGGGGATTTCCATCTCCATCGCGCCCATGTCGGCCATGCCGCGTTCGCCCATGACCATGTAGTCGGGCACGGCCTTTTGCAGCTTTTTGATCAGGCCGCGGTGGTCCACGCCAATCATGGTCGGTACGTCGTGGCCCATGGCGTTCATGGTGTGGTGACTCTTGTGGCAATGAAAGGCCCAGTCGCCTTCTTCGTCGGCCAGGAACTCGATCTGCCGCATCTGGCCCACCGCAATGTCGGTGGTCACTTCGTACCAGCGCGTCGACTTGGGTGTGGGACCGCCGTCGGTGCCGGTCACCAGAAACTCGTGGCCGTGCAGGTGGATCGGGTGGTTGGTCATGGTCAGGTTGCCCATGCGTATGCGGACTTTGTCGCCCTTGCGCACGTTGAGCGTGTCTATGCCTGGAAAGATCCGGCTGTTCCACGACCACAGGTTGAAGTCCAGCATCGTCATGATTTTTGGGGTCATGCTGCCGGGGTCGATGTCGTAGGCGTTGAGCAGGAACACGAAGTCGCGGTCCACCTCGTCGATCAGCGGATGTTTTGCTTTGGGGTGGGTGATCCAGAAACCCATCATGCCCATGGCCATCTGCGTCATCTCGTCGGCGTGCGGGTGGTACATGAAGGTGCCGGGCCGCCGCGCGACAAACTCATAGACAAAGGTCTTGCCGACCGGGATGGCCGGCTGCGTCAGGCCCGATACGCCGTCCATGCCGTTGGGCAGGCGCTGACCATGCCAGTGAATGCTGGTGTGTTCGGGCAGCTTGTTGGTGACAAAAATGCGCACGCGGTCGCCTTCAACTACCTCGATGGTCGGGCCGGGGCTTTGCCCGTTGTAGCCCCACATATTGGCCTTGAAGCCGGGTGTCATCTCGCGCACCACCGGCTCGGCCACCAGGTGAAATTCCTTTACGCCGGCGTTCATGCGCCAGGGCAGCGTCCAGCCGTTGAGCGTGACCACCGGCTTGTACGGTCGGCCCGTGTTGGGCACCAGCGGCGGCATGGTGTCGGGTTTGGCCTGCAGCACCGGCTCGGGCAGGGCGGCCATGGCAACGCGGCTGACCGCGCTGGCAGCGACTGCCGTCGCGGTAGCTGCGGCTGCGCCAGCAAAAAATCGTCTGCGTTCGTTGTTGATGCTCATGTCAGTGTCCTTTGGCTTCGCCGCCGCTGGCAGCAGCGCCGGCGGTCAGGGGTGCCATGCCGGCGGAGGTCCCTGTCAGTGTGGTTTGCAGGTCGGTGTCTGCCAGCCAGAAGTCGCGCTGCGCTTCGATGCTGGCGTTAACTGCTGCAATACTGGTGCGTGTGTCAGCGAGCAGGTCGAATACGCTGGCCAGCATGCCGTTGTAGCGCAGCAGCAGTTCGTTGTTGATGAACTTTCTTAGCGGCACCACCTCGTTGCGGTAGTGCAGCGCCAGGTCATGGGCGGTGCGCCAGGCGTGGTAACTTTCGCGTGCCTCGGAGCGGGCCTGGATGGCGGTTTCGCGTACCCGCGCCACCGACTGCATGTATTGGCCCTGCGCGCGCGCGTTGCTCGCACCACCCCAGTCAAAAATCGGCAAGGGCAGCTCCAGCTCCCAGCCGCGCTTTATTTCCTTGTCGCCGGTGGCGTTGTCAAACGTGGTGTTGCGCGAATACTTTGCGTCGAGCGCGTTGATGAAGCCCGTGCTGCGTGTCAGCCCCATGTTGTCGGCCACATAGCCGGCCTGCGCCACACTGGCGCGCACGTCGAGGCGGTCGCGCAGTGCGCGGGCTTCGATGTCCGGCATTTCAGCGACCGTTTTCGGCAGGTCCGGCAGGCGCTCGCTGAGCGTGAACTGCGTCTGTTTGCCCCATAGGCCCATCAGGCGTGTGAGTTTTTCGCGTGCGGCATAAGCCGCGTTCTGGCTGCGTGCCAATTGCGCGGCGGCATCGGCGACAAAAGCCTGTTCGCGTGCCTGGTTCAGCTTGCTCCAGTTGCCCACACGCGCCAGACGCCGCGCCAGCTCGCCGCTGGCCTCGGCCGCTTCCTTGGCGTCTTTCATGTAGGCGGCGGTCTGCTGCGCCGCCACGGCGTTGATCCAGGCCTTGCGCGTGTCGGAGGCGAGTTTGACGACCTCCTGTGCGGCCTGCAGCTTGGCCACTTCATGCTGCTGGCTCTGGTATCGGGCGCGCCAGGGCAGCGTGAGCAGGCCGATGACATTGAAGCCGATGCCGCGCTCGATCTCCACCTTGCGGCCCTCGACAAAACGGCCAATCGAGAAATGCGGATTTGGCAGCGTGCCGGCGCGCACACGGTCGGCATCGCTGATGCCCAGGGAAGCCATGGACGCATGGATGCCGGGGTTGTTCAGCAGGGCGATACGCACGGCCGATTCAGCGCTCAGGGGTTGGGACAGCAGCTTGTCGACAGCTTCGCGAGTCTCCGCGCTGTCGCCACGCCCGACCTGCGCGTTGATGCCGCCAGTTTTGCCGGCGGTCAAGGTGTTGATGTCGGCTTGGTTGCCGTCGGGCGACAGGCTGGCGCAGCCGGCCAGCGTGGCGACCGTCAGCAGGGCTGTTGCGGATTTGGGGAATGAAAACATGGTGCAGCTCAATGTTTGTGGGGATGGGCCGCTGCAGGTTTTGCTGCGGCCGGCACAGTGGCCTGGCTCGGTGGCGCGGGCTGCTGCTGTTCCGCCTTGAGGATGTCAACATGTCCGCGCGTGAAGCGGCCGACCTCGTTGTTGGCTTTCTTCCAGTCCTCGCGCCCGGCTTCCACGCCGGTAGGCAGGTCAGCAAACACCGAGCGGTAAGTGACCGCCGGCACGGGCGCCGCCGGGTCGCCGGGCTGGGGCGCGGTCGCGGTCTGGGCCTGCACACTGCCTAGCGGCAGCGCGAGCATGTAGAAAAAAAGACGAATAGTCACGAAAAACCTCCTGAACACGAGCGGAGCGACGGCAAGGTCGCGCGAATCCGGCGAATCCGGCGAAACCGGGCGTGTTGCCCGTGCCGGACGCCAAGTACAAACCCAGTTCGGGCCTGGAGCTCAGGAAATGGGTGGTTTTTGACCCAGCGCGGCGATGGCGCTGGCAAAGTCGGCAGCCGGCGAGCGCGGCAGAGCAGGAGGAGCCGCCAGGGAGGCGGTGCTTGTTGTCGGGGATGACAGCGCTACCGTGTTGCAGGCTTGGCAGGCTGCACACGATTCGCAGTGTCCCGCCGTTTCCTGTTGTACGGGGCCACTGACCTCGCCAGCGGCGTGTCCCGCGCAATCGGCAGGTGTTGCCACCGGGTATGCCACCGATTGCGCTGCGTTTTCATGGTCAAAAAGGCCGTCAGCTCTTTCCCCATGGCCGTGAGTAGCTATTGTTTCTGTAGCAACAGAGCCTTTTTGCAGATGACCAAAGGCCATGCCTGCGGCCATGGCATCGCCCACCATTCCGCGCAGCAGCAGCAGGAAGATCATGGCAATGAAGAAGGGGCGGCGCATGTCTGAATGATACAGCGGAGTTGCGAAAGTTCAAAAAGACGTCAGACGAATGGCTGCGGCCGCCTGCCGGATCAGCTCGCTCAAATGCCGATCCAGCGGCATTGCCGCAAAGGCGCTGACAGTGGCACGACCGGAATTTCCGGCCGGCAGCCGCTGCATGAGGTGGCCCAGCGGGACCAGGGCCAGGCGAAACAGCTGCCCTGCCACTTCGCCCAGGTCCCTGGTCTGCAGTGCAAAACGCAGCATGGCAGTGTGCGAGGCCCAGTGCAAGGCGAAGTTTTGCTGCCCCAGCACATGCGCAGCTTCAAGCCAGGCCCAGCGGGTGGCGATGTTGGCAGGCGTAGCTGTGTTGAAACTGTGCATGAGCTGGCGGAAAACCCGCAGTCGCTGGTCGGGCGTGAACTGGTTCATGAAGCCGTGGGTGGCAAATAAGTGGTTTGCAGCTCGCGCCGCGCCTGTTGCATCACCGACCAGCCGCCCCAGATCGCCATGCTACCCATGACCGCCGCCACCGACAGATCCGGCCAGGCGCTGCCGGTGCCGAAGACGCCCAATGCGGCCAGCATCACGGCGAGGTTGCCGATAGCGTCGTTGCGCGAGCATAGCCAGACGCTGCGCATGTTGGCGTCGCCCTCTCGGTAGGCGTACAGCATGGCTGCGACGGCTACGTTGGCGATCAGGCCCAGCAGGCCGATGCTGCCCATGGTCAGCGCTTCGGGCGTTCCGCCCTGCATCGCCACCCACGCCGCCCGACCCAGCACAAACACGCCAAAACCCAGCATGCTGGCCGCCTTGAGCAACGCCGCCCGGGCACGCCAGGCCAGGCCCATGGACAACACGGCCAGCGTCACGCCGTAGTTGGCCGCGTCGCCAAAAAAGTCGATGGCATCGGCCAACAGCGACACCGAGCCCGACTGGAAGCCGGCGCCGATTTCGATGCCGAACATGGCGAAATTGACAACCAGTGCGATCCAGAGAATGCGCCTGTAGCGTGGACTGTTGGCCTGGGCGGCACTGGGCTCGGGCGTGTGGTTGCAGCACTGTGCGGACATGACGGGTTCTTCGTTGTAGTGATGGGATGGCATGATTGGAAACCCTCAAGTCACTTCAAGGTCAAGCGATGCCTGCTTCAAGTCCACTCCCGGTGCGGGGTTATCAGATTGGCGAGGCCGCCGGGCGCAGCGGCGTCAGCGCCGCCAACATCCGGTTTTATGAGAAAGAAAAGCTGCTCAGCCCGCATGGGAGAAGCGACAACAGCTATCGATTTTATAGCGATGGCGATGTGCACCAGCTGCGCTTCATCCGCCTGTGCCGGGCCATGGACATGTCGCTTGACGAGGTGCGCACCTTGCTGGGGCTGGACCTCAACAACAAGTCAGACTGCGCAGCTGCGCGTGAGGCGCTGGACGGGCACCTGGGCCATGTGCGCGCGCGGCTGGCGGAACTCAGGGCGCTGGAAAAAGACCTCAAGGCCCTGCGCGACCGCTGCGACGGCAGTGACACCCATTGCCACATCATCGAGGCCTTGCATGAGCTAGCTGATGCGCAGGTCACACCCAAGGCGGTGCTGACACGCAAGAAAGGCCATGTGTAGGCCGCTTCGCTGTCGCTCATCCGTCTGGATATGATCAGCCACCACATCTGTGAAGGAGTTTTTTGTGGAAAGCAAATCGCATTGGGAAGAGGTCTACAGAACCAAGTCGTCCGATGCCGTGAGCTGGTACCAGCCGCACGCCACCTTGTCTCTGGAGCTGATCCGCACTGTCGCCACGGACAATTCGGCGCGCATCGTGGATGTGGGCGGCGGCGCCTCCAGTCTGGTTGACGACCTCTTGGCGCAGGGAATGACGGATCTGGGCGTGCTGGATATTTCAGGGGCTGCGCTCGCAGTGGCGCGTCGCCGCCTTGGGCCGGAGCTGGCATCGCGTGTACGCTGGCTGGAAGGCGACATCACCACCCTTGCCCTGGAAAAAGCCAGCATCGACATCTGGCACGACCGGGCCGTTTTTCATTTCCTCACCGATGCGGCAGATCGCGCAGCGTATGTGGCGCAGGTACGGCACGCGGTCCGGCCCGGCGGCCATGTCATCGTTGCGGCGTTTGCGCCGGACGGGCCGCTCGAGTGCAGCGGCTTGCCGGTGGTGCGGTATGCGCCAGACGCCTTGCATGCCCAGTTTGGCGGTGCGTTTGAGTTGCTGGAGCACATGCAAGAAGACCACCACACACCCTCTGGCCTGGTGCAGCATTTTGTGTATTGCCACTGCGTGATGCATTGACCGGCGCTGACCATGCTCTCTGGCCATGGCTGTGCCATCGGTACGTCCAAGGCAGCGATGTTTACCGCGCGATGATTTGCCCCAACCGCTGCGCCAGCATGTCCGCCTCCGCATACCCGTTCGTCAAAACCTGAGCCTGCCCGTCCACCACGGCGAGCAGGGTCGGGAAACCGCTCACGCCCCAGCGCTGGGCCTGCGCAAAGTCGTCGCGCGCGCGCTGGCGCATGGCTTCGCTGTCAAAGTCGCGCAAAAAGTCGATGTGGCCCCAGGCTTCCCTGGTACGGCCATGCACGTCGTCCCAGATCTCGCCGAGAACGGCGGCCTTGGTGGTGTCCCTGCCGTCTGCATAAAACGCATGCTGGATGGCGTGGTACATAGCCAGCGCCAGGTGCGGCGCGTGCTCGCGCACGGTGACCACGGCACGGCAGGCGGGTTCGGTGTCGTAGACAAAATCGTTGCGCTCAAACAGCGCGGGTGAAAACGGCTGACCGGATCGCTGCGCCACCCCGGCCCAGGCGCCGCGCAGTTTGTCCTTGAGGGCGTCGTCCATGACCTGTGTGTTGTAGGCGCGCAGGCCGCCGAGCACCAACTGGACAGACACCTCAGGAAAGCGCGTCAGCAACTGCCCCACCGGTACGCCGAAGCCGTAGCACCACGAACACATCGGGTCGCCGATATAGATCAGTGAGACCGGGCTGGAAACAGTGGTCGGGATGCTCATGGGGAGGGCTCCTTGTCGAGTTGGGCTTGCGCATGGTCTACCCACTGCTGCAGGCTGTCCAGCAGATCATGCTGGCTGAAAGAGCAGCTTTCTTCGTTGAAAAGTGCGCTGGACTCCAGTCTGTCGAGCAATTGCTGTAACACGCCGGCATAGCGGGCGGGAAGCGCAGTCTGCAGTGCAGGCAGGTTTTGGGCGAGACGCGAAAACGCAGCGACGCCCAGGGCGTCACTGCGCAGTTGCTGCACGGCGGCGGCGAGTGCTCTGAGCTGATCCTGTGCGGCGGTCATGGCGATCCTGCCGGCGCGGCCATCACAGGGCGGACGTGGGCTGGCTCGAAAGCCAGCGTGAGCAGGGCCAACAGTCCGAAAGGCACACCGACCCAGCCGAGTTGCGACAGGTGAAGCTGGCCCAGCAGGGAGCCGCTGATCACCGCGCCCAGCGCCGTGCCGACATACAGCATGGAGCCATTGAGGCTCAGCAGCAGCGGCGCCTGGGCCGGCGCCAGGCTGGCCAGTCGGCTCTGTTGCGGCGCCATCATGCCGAAGCCTGCGATACCCCAGACCACCAGCGTGGCCATGGTGGCATACAGATGGCCGCGCGTGAAGGGCAGCACGGCCATCATGGTGACCAGCACGCTCATCTGCACACGCATGGTGGGCAGCGAGCCAAAGCGGTCATTGGCCCAACCACCGGACAGTGTGCCAACAACGCCTGCCAGGCCGAACACCGCCAGCGTGATGGACAACTGGGTGGAACTCATGGCATTGAGCGCCTGCAGCACCGGGCCGATGTACGCAAAGACGCTGAAGATGGCAATGAAATAAAGCAGCGTGCGCAGCCAGGTGCGCAGCACGGCCCCTTGCCGCGCGGCGGCACCAAAGCCGGCAAAGCTGGCCCCGGCGGAAGCCATGTTGGACGGCACCAGCCAGCTGGCAGCCACCAGCATGGCGAGGCTGGCCCCTGCCGACAGCCAGACCGGCACGCGCCAGCCGTACTCAAAGCCCAGCCAGGCGCCCACCGGCACCCCCACGGCGTAACTGATGCTCATGCCCAGGAAGGTGATGGACAGAGCCCGGCCACGCAAGGCCGGTGCGACCAGGCTTACAGCCAGGGCTGAGGCGGCGGCGCTGAACATCGCGCCGGCGCCCATCAGGACCCGCCCGGCCAGCATCACGGCGAAGCTGCCCGAGAGCGCGCAAACCAGGCATCCCGTGCCAAATAAAGCCAGGGCCAGCTGGATGGCACGTTTACGCGCGGCCACCGCGCCGTGGCGATGATCAAAACCGGCGCCAGCAACGCGGTGGAAATGGCATAGGCCGTCATGACCTGGCCGGCCGCCGCCAGGCTCACATTGAGCGAATCGCTGAGCGGCACCAGAATGCCGCCCAACACAAAGGCGCCGCTGCCGATAACAAGATTGCACAACGCGAAGAGGTAAAGCACGGGAGGCATGGCGGGTCTGTCCATTGCGGAAATAAAGAGTAAAATCATGCCTCAGCCCGCGACCCTCTTGCGTATGATGCTATCAAAAGCAGAGCGTATCGCGGTTTGCTGTGGGCGCTGCGGGCAGGCTGCTTTCACGATTGTGCCCGGATGACGCAAAGCATGTGTGCGCCCGTGGCAGCGCATCGCGCTTCAGTCCTGTTGCTGGCCCAGCGTGAAGTGAAAGCTGGTGCCTTGGCCCGTAGCCGACTCGGCCCAGATGCGCCCACCGTGGTGCGCAATGATGCGATGCACGGTGGCGAGACCAATACCGGTGCCGGCAAACTCGGCGTTGGTATGCAAGCGCTGGAAGGCGCCAAACAGCTTGTCAGAATAAGCCATGTCAAAACCTGCACCGTTGTCATGGACTGTGTAGATCGCTTCCCCGGCGCTGCCCTGGCTGCAGCTGAAGTTGATGCGGGCCTGCGCGGTCTGGTTGGTAAACTTCCAGGCATTGCCAAGCAGGTTGTCCAACACCTGCTGCAGCAGGCGCGTGTCCCCCTCGGCCCGCATCCCGGGCGCAACCGTGATGGCTACTGATCGCTGCGGTTCGCGCTCACAGTAGTCGTCAAGCACGGTGCTAGCCATGGTGCTCAAATCCACCGTTTCCCAGTTCAGTTTGGTGCGAGAAAGCTGGGCCAGAGAGAGCAGGGCGTCGATCAGCTCGCCCATCTGCACCACGCCAGCGCGAATGCGCGACAGATAGTGTTTGCCGCGTTCGCTGGCACTGGTGCCGAGATCCTTGACCAGCAGACTGCTGTAGCCGTCGATAGCGCCGAGCGGTGTGCGCAGGTCATGCGATGCGGAGTACGAAAAAGCCTCCAGTTCCTCGTTGGCAACCTGCAATTGCTCGGTGCGCCGCCGCACCCGCTCCTCCAGGCTATTGTTGAGCGCCTGCAGGTCTTCCTGCGCCTGCTTGCGCGCGCTGACGTCCAAATGCATGACGATCACCCCACCCTTACGGTCCTTCGACAGGGGCGTGACCATGAGCATGGACCAGCGGCGCTCTGACCGGGAGTGGCAGGCATATTCGAGCGAGAAGCTGGGCAGGTCGCCCCTGAGCACGGCACGTATGCCCTGAGCGGCTTGCCGTGCGTCGCTGGCGCTACCGCCCTGGGCCTCGTCACAGGCGAGCAGATAGTCGAGCCCCAGGCCGTACTCGGGGCTGAGCAGCACATGAGCGTCGGCGAAATTCCGCCAGGCGTCGTTCACCGAGATGATTTGGCCCTGGCGGTCCAGCAAGGCGATATGCGCCGGCAGCGCATTGAGAATGGCCCCCTGCCGGGCAGCCTCGCTCAGTTGCAACTCGGTCGATTGCCGCAATTCAGCGGTACGCGCCATCACCTGGTCTTCCAGCAGCAGGTTGTGGTTACGCAGGAAGTCGCTGTAGTCTTTCAGGCGCAGCAGGTTGCGCACCCGCAGCCATAGCTCGGCCCTGTCTACGGGTTTGCTTAAAAATTCTTCGGCCCCGGCTTTCAGGCCGGTGATCCGCGCGTCACGGTCGTTGAGCGCCGTCAACATGATGATGGGAATGTTGGTCGACGCCGGGTCGGCCTTGAGCAGGGTGGCGATCTGATAGCCGTCGAGCTCCGGCATCATGACATCCAGCAGGATCAGGTCGGGTGCGGATTCGGCGACCTGTTTCAAAGCCTGCGCACCGCCGGCGGCTGTGATGGTACGGTAACCTTCGGGGTGCAGCAGGGCTTCGAGCAGCTTGCAGTTTTGCGGCTCATCGTCAACGATGAGAATGGTTGCAGGCACTTGGCTCATGGTTGTATCCCGTTTTTGTTCGTTCAAACTGCTCCCGGCGTTCTCGCATCGAGCAGGGTATCGATGGCTGCATACAATGCCTGATATCGCAGCGGTTTGGCAATATAGGCGTCGCAGCCGGCAACCTGGCTTTTTTCCTGGTCTGATTTCATGGCCATGGCGGTCAACGCAATCACGGGGATGGCCGCAGTGATCGGGTCCTGTTTGAGAAGGGAGGTTGCTGCCAGCCCGTCCATACCCGGTAGCTGGATGTCCATCAGGATCAGCTCAGGCCGGTCGGTGCGCGCAGTGGTCAGGCCGGTTTCGGCGTCCACGGCGCACAGCACCTCGTGGCCGGCGTTGCGCAGCAGCAGGCAGGCCAGTTTCATGTTGGCCGGGTTGTCCTCGATGACCAGTATTTTTGCCATCACTTTCCCTTTTGCAGTTGCGGCAGCGCCCGCCTGACTTCGTCGAGAAAGTGCGCCTGGTTCAAGCCGGCTTTCTCAACAATGTGAACGACATTGCCGTGGTCTTTGTTCAAGGTTTTGCGATCCCCGTCCGTGATCTGTTTAGCCGTGACCACCAGGATCGGGATGCGAGCGGTTTCGCTGTTGCGATGCAGCGCCTCGACCACATCGAAGCCGCTGACCTCGGGCATCATCAGGTCGAGAAAAATCAGGTCCGGCCTCAGCCTCTGGGCCAGAGTGATGGCCTCGGCCCCGCCGTAGGCGCGCACGACGGCATACGACGGGCTGGGCAGGAAAGCCGCAATCACTTCCACGGCCTTGGGATCGTCATCTACCACCAGCACGGTCCAGGTCTGCTCAGCCACCGGGTGCAGGCCCAGACTGGCCAGAGACATCTTGAGCTGCGCACGGCTGATGGGTTTTTGCAGCACCGCCGCCGCCCCGCGCGTCAGGCCTAGCTTGCCGGCCATGCCCGAAATGATAACCACCGGCACGTGGGCCAGCTTGCCGCTGTCGCGCACGCGGGCCAGAAACTCCCAGCCGTTGATGCCCGGCAACTCGATGTCCAGGGTGATCAGGCTCAGCGTGTACTGCGGTGCCAGCAGCAGGGCTTCTTCAGCACTCGCGGCGCGCACCACGGTGAATCCTTCAGCTTCGAGCAGCAGCCGCACCAGGTCGGCCGCCTGGTCGTTGTCCTCGATCACCAGTGCCGTGCGCTGGGTGTCGGAGGCGGGCGCCGCCAGGTTGGGCAGTACCGGGTCGGTATCTGCCGGCACGTCAGTGCGCAGCGGCAACCAGACAGCAAAACGCGCGCCTTCACCTTCAGCGCTGGCCACCGCAACAGTACCGCCATGCAGCTCGGCCAGCTGTTTGACCATGGCCAGTCCCAGGCCTGTGCCTTCGAACTTGCGGGCCAGACTGCTGTCGATCTGGCTGAAGGGCTGGAACAGCTTTCCCATGTTGGGCCGGGAGATACCGATGCCGCTGTCACTAACGGCGATTTCCACGAACTCCGCGAACTCGCTGTCTGCCAGCGGGAAGCTGTGTACCGGCCAGGCGCCGGACAACAGCCCCGCGCTATGGCGCGGAACGCGCCGCGCACTGAGCGTCACACGTGCGCCGCGGGGGCTGAACTTGACCGCATTGGCCAGCAGGTTGTAAACGATCTGCTTGGTCTTGCGCATGTCCAGCAGCGGCTGGCCCAGGCCGTCGGTGGTTTCCAGTTCCAGGGTGATGCGCTGACTCAGCGCTTTTTCCTTCACGATGGACAGGCTGCCCGCCAGCAGGCGGTGCATATCCAACGCCTCCAGGTCCAGTGACATCATGCCGGCCTCAACCTTGGACAAATCCAGGATATCGTTGATCAATGACAACAGGTGCTGGCCGCTGGTGAAGATGTCTCCAATGTATTCCTGTTGCGTGGCGCTCATCTCGCCCATGAGACCGTCCTTGAGTGCTTCAGAAAAACCAATGATGGCGTTCAGCGGCGTGCGCAGCTCATGCGACATGATGGCCAGAAACTCGGACTTCATGCTGCTGGCGTGTTCAAGTTCGAGGTTTTTCTCCTGCAGGGCGCGCTCAAAACGTTTGCGCTCGGTCACGTCACGCGCGGCGGCAAACACGCCTTGCAGTTTGCGGTCGCGGTCCTGGAAGGTGGCGGCGTTGTAAGAGACCACGGTTTCCTCACCATTCTGGGCGCGCACCGTGAGCTCGTAGTTGCTGACCTTGTTTTCGGTGAGCACGCGCTTGATAGCCGCTTCGGCCCGCGCCGGATCAGTAAAGAAGTTCTTGCAATGTGCACCGATCAACTCGTCGCGCGTCCTGCCGGTCAGCGTCATCATCTGCTGGTTGACGTCGGAGATGAATCCCTGTGGATCGGTCATCATCAGCGCATCGATGTTGGATTCGAGCAGCGAACGGGTGTAGAACTGTTGATCGCGCAGGCGCTGGTCCAGCAGTTCTTGGGCTGCCTCGACTTCCTTGCGGGCGGTGTTGTCGGTGCCGATCAGCAGGTAGCCGATGATGCCCTCCTGCGCATCTCGCAGCGCTGTCACAGACACGATGGCCGGAAAGCGGCTGCCGTCTTTGCGGATGTAGGTCAGCTCGTAAATGTCTTCAATACCGCGTGAGGCCTTGAAGACCAGCGCCTCAAAGCCCGGTGTGATCGGTGTGCCGAGCTCCAGACTCAGGTTTTGAGCACGTGCAATGACTTCCTGCGGGTCGGAAATGTCGGCGGGGGTGATCTTGTTCAGCACATCGGTGGCTGCGTAACCGAGCATGCGCTCGGCGCCCACGTTGAAAATCTGGATCACGCCCTTTTCATCGGTGGCGATGCTGGAGAAGTTGGCGCTGTTGAAAATCGCGTTTTGCAGCGCGCCCGCCTCGCGCAGGGCTACTTCTGCCTGTTTGCGGGCCGTATTGTCGGTGCCGATCAGCAGGTAGCCGATGATGGTCTGCTGGTCATCGCGCAAGGCGGTGACCGAGACAATGGCCGGAAAGCGGCTGCCGTCCTTGCGGATGTAGGTCAGCTCGTAAATGTCTTCAATGCCGCGTGAGGCCTTGAACACCAGCGCCTCGAAACCCGGCGTGATCGGCGTGCCGAGTTCCAGACTCAGGGCTTCTGCCCGAGCTACAAGTTCGCGCGGGTCGGAGATGTCGGCTGGCGTGACCTGGTTGACGACATCCAACGCGACATATCCGAGCATGCGCTCGGCGCCGACGTTGAAGATCTGGATTACGCCTTTTTCATCGGTCGCAATGCTGGAGAAATTGGCGCTGTTGAAGATGGCGTCCTGCAGGGCGCCGGTCTTGAGCAGGATTTCCTGACGCCGGAACTCGGCGACACCTTCCGACGCTGCGTGTTTTTCGTTGACACTGTCTGAAATCGAGTTGTCCGCCATCACAAGCCTCCACGCAAATGGTCACCTACCGATTGACACGCTGACAAGCGCGGCAGTTCAGCGGACTCACCGCTTACCCGGCCAGCCGGAATGCGGTCGGACCGATGGCAAAGAGGAGTTGTATGTAATAAATAGTAGCAGAGGCCGGCTTGTGTGACTACGTGTTTTCTCGGATCGAGAGACACCGTAACTATTGAGTGCTCGGGGTCAAAAGCAGAGGTGATCTCGTCGCATACGCGCATCGGGGCCGGTGCGTCAGTCCAGCTTGGCCCCGGATGCCTTGACCGCTTGCGCCCAGCGCGGCATTTCTGCAGCGAGGAAACTTGCAAACTCCTCGCTGCCCAGAAAGGCCGGATCTGCGCCCTGGGTCACCATGCGGCTGCGGATGTCGGGGCTGGTCATGACCTGTCTGAAGGCATCGCTGAGTTTTGCGGTCACGTCTTTTGGCAAGCCGGCGGGTGCCAGAAAACCATAGAACCCGACGACCTCGAAGCCCTTGAAGCCCGACTCGATGACGGTCGGAATGTCGGGCAGTGCAGGGTTGCGCTCCTTGCTGGTCACCGCCAGCGCGCGCACCTTGCCCTGCTTGTGATAGTTCGCCGCCTGCGGGATCGACTCGCCCATGAACTGCACCTGCCCACCCATCAGGTCGGCGAAGGCCGGTGCGCTGCCCCGGTAGGGAATGTGCACCATGAACAGCCCGGCAGCGTTCTTGAACATTTCGGGCACCAGATGGCTGATGCCGCCATTGCCAGCCGAGCCGTAGTTGATCTGACCGGGCCGCGCCTTGGCATAGTCCACAAACTCCTTGAGGCTGGTCACCGGCACCTTGGGGTTGACCAGCAGGGCCAGAGGCTGCATGGCGGTGCGCGCAATCGGCGTGAAGTCTTTCAGCGTGCTGTAGGGCAGCTTGGTGTACAGCGCCGGGTTGATGACCATCACACCGGTGTTGGCCAACATCAGCGTGTAGCCGTCTGGCGCGGCCTTCATGACATCCTGCGCGCCCACCGTGCCGCCGGCGCCCGACTTGTAGTCGATGACAATGGGCTGGCCAAGCACCGCCTGCAGGCGCTCAGTCAGAAGGCGGGCGTGCTGGTCCAGCGGACCGCCTGCCGGAAAACCAATCACCAGGCGTATCGGTTTTTCGGGGAAGGCGGCCATCGCCGCAGAGCTGGTGGCGACCAGAAGCGCTGCGAGAAGGTGTCGGGCATGGAAGCGGGGAGCGAACATACAGGTCTCCGTGGTGTTGAAAAATGCTCTCATCATAATCAGCGTCGCGAATGTGACGGCTCTATCGTCTTTCCCGATGCCCTGCTGCCCCGGGCACGTTAGGCTTGCATCAAGGAGACCTCATGGACCGCGCCCATTTCAAGTTCTGGCCGAAACGCCTGCCCCACGCCATCACCTCGCCTGCCACTTCGCTGTGGCACAACCTGGCCGTCAGCACTCTGCGTTTCCCCGACAAGGCTGCGCTGGTGTTTTTTGGCCGTGTGTTCACCTATGCGGAAGTGCTGGACAAGGCCGAACGCCTGGCCGCGACCCTGCATGCGTTGGGGGTTAAAAAGGGTGATCGCGTGGTGCTGGATATGCAAAACTGCCCGCAGTGGGTGATCGCCCACTTTGCCATCCTGCGCGCCGATGCAGTTGTGGTCCCGGTCAACCCGATGAACCGGGCCGAGGAACTCAAGCACTACATCACCGACCCGGACGCCAAAGTCGCCATCATCGCGGCCGACTTGGCACCCGAACTGGCCCGTGCCAATGCGGAGTTGGCACCACCCGAGCGGCTGCAGCACATGATTGTTTCGCATTACAGCGACGCCTTCGACCTGCAGGCCGACGGCGCCGAGACCCTGCCCCCGGCGTGGGAGGAATGGCTGACGACGCGTCATGCCCTGCCGGTCCTGGACGGCGGCGCGGTCATGGACTGGGACCACGCCCTGCGCGGCGACCGCACCACGCTGCCTGCCGGCACGGCCATGCCGCAGGATCTGGCGGTGCTGCCCTACACCAGCGGCACCACAGGCTTGCCCAAAGGCTGCATGCACACCCACGCGAGCATCATGCACAACGCGGTCGCGAGCAGTTTGTGGGGCAACAGCACATTTGAAAACGTGGTGCTGTCGGTGGTTCCCATGTTCCACATCACCGGCATGGTGTCTGTCATGCATGCGTCGATTTATGGCGGCGCGACCTTGGTGGTGATGCCTCGCTGGGACCGCGAGCTGGCCGGGCGGCTGATCTCGAAGTGGCGTGTGACGCATTGGACCAATATCCCGACCATGGTCATCGACCTGCTGGCCAGCCCGAACTTCGCGAGCTTCGACCTGAGTGGTCTGGTTTATATCGGCGGTGGCGGCGCGGCCATGCCGCAGGCTGTGGCCCAGCGCCTGTGGGAGCAGTACGGCCTGCGTTTTGCTGAAGGTTACGGCCTGACCGAAACAGCCGCGCCTTCGCACAGCAACCCGCCCGACGCGACCAAGCAGCAGTGCCTGGGCGTGCCTTTTGTTGGCGTGGATGCGCGGGTGATCGACCCCTTGACGCTTGAAGAAATGCCGCAGGGCGAACAGGGCGAGATCATCATGTGCGGGCCGCAGAACTTTTCCGGCTACTGGAAACGCCCCGAAGCCACTGCTGCGGCCTTCATCGACATCGACGGCAAGCGTTTCTTCCGCTCGGGTGATCTCGGGCGGGTTGACGAGGACGGCTACTTTTTCATCACCGACCGGCTCAAACGCATGATCAATGCGTCCGGCTTCAAGGTCTGGCCTGCCGAGGTTGAGGCGCTGATGTTCAAACACCCGGCCATCCAGGAGGCTTGCATCATCTCGACCCGCGACGCCTATCGCGGCGAAACCGTCAAGGCGGTGGTCGTGCTGCGCCCGGCCGCCAAAGGTGCTACCTCCGAGGAAGACATCATCGGCTGGTGCCGCGACAACATGGCGGCCTACAAATATCCACGAGTCGTGCAGTTTGTTGAGGCCCTGCCCAAGAGCGGGTCCGGAAAGGTGATGTGGCGGAGTTTGCAGGAGGCGGAGAAAATCTGAGGCCCTGATTGACCATGCGATCGTCCCGGACCCCGAATAAAGTCCGGGGCTGGCCCGGTCCGGGCCCATTTGCGTGGATTACCACCGTTCGGGCTGAGCTTGTCGAAGCCTTCTCTGTCTCTTTGATCCGTGGCTTGCCAGCAAGCCGGGTGTCGCCCCGGCGGGATGTCCTTTTTTTCTTTGCGACGCAAAAAGAAAGTGAGTTGCCGCCGAGCCCCCCGGCTTGTTGGCGAACTGCAAACCCAACGAGGCGTTGAAGCAGTCAGCAGACACGGTTCCCGGATAAAGTCGGCGACAACATTGAAAAGAAAAGAAATCGCTATGAATTCCATAGCTGCATGTCCCCGTCAGACGAGGGCTGTAGCCCGATTTTGTGCATGAACCGGCCCCGGACCGGCGGTCTCAGTCCCGAACAATCAGAATCGGCAAATGCGCATGCGCCAGCACTTGCGCCGCCACGCTGCCGAGCACGAGTTTTTCAAGACCACGGCGCCCATGCGAGCCCATCACGATGAGGTCCGCGCCGACGGAGTTGGCTGTTTCCAGGATGCCGCGATAAACCGCGTGGCCCTCGATAATGGAGGCGGTCACCGTGATACCGGCCGCTTCAAGCGACTGCGTGGCGTCACCCAGCGCGCCCTTGGCCTCGGCGGTCGCCGCCTCCAGGTACTGCGCCTGGCCGTAGGCGAAGTCGGTACCGCCCCCACCGAACGCATACGGGTCGATCACGTAGATCAAGGTCACGGTGCTGCCGAAAGCCTGGGCCAGACCCCTGGCTTTTTCGACCGCCATCAGTGAGGTGGACGAGCCATCGACTGGCAACAGTATGTGCTTGAACATGATGAGACTCCTTGAGTCAGGCTTCGATCTTCACGCCCTTCCAGAAGGCAATGCGGCCCTTGATTTCTTCGGCCTCGGGCTTGGGGTCGGGGTAGTACCAGGCGGCGTCGGTATTCATCTCGCCGTTGACCAGCAACGAGTAATAACTCGCCTGGCCTTTCCATGCACACATGGTGTGGTGGTTGCTGAAGGTGACGTGATCGCGGTTCAGCGCGCTCTCGGGAAAATAATGGTTGCCTTCGATGGTGACGATATCGTCACTTTGCGCAATCACCGCGCCGTTCCAGATGGCCTTCATAAGCTTCTTTCTTGGGTTGCTGGTCCGCCGGCAGACCGGGACAAGGGGGCAGAGCAACAATCTTCGCACAGTCTTCGCCGCGCGCGCGTCATGGCGGCGGGTAACCCAAACGAAAAATGGCGCGACGGCAAGCCATCACGCCTTTTCATGGTGCCTTGCGGCAGGAAAGATCAGGCCATGCGCAGGTTATTGCCTTCAACAATCACCTTGGATCCGACCGCTACCGAGCTGGACACCTCGACATTTCGGGTCGAGCCATCGTTCATGCGCACGCGCACCTGATAGACAGTGACTTTCTTCATGTTTTGCTCGATCTTGTTGCCGGCAAAGGCGCCGCCTGCCGCGCCCAGCACGGTCATGGCTGTCTTGCCGTTGCCGCCGCCGACCTGGCTGCCCAGCAGACCGCCGATCACTCCGCCGGCGACGGTGCCCAGACCCACGGTGGTATTGCCAACAGCCACGCCGTTGACCTGGCCCTGGCGCTCAATCGGCGTCACGGCTTCAACGGTGCCGCAATCGGCGCAGACTACTGGTTTTGGTGCCGGTGCCGGTGCCGGTGCTTGGGCCACGACAACCGGACGCTGTTCCGCGTAACGCTGTTCGACCGGGCGCTGTTGCACCGCAGGTCGGGCAGGTGCCGCCGTATTGCTGGCAAGCTTGGTGCTTGTGCTGGTACTTGTGCCTGTGCCTGTGCTTGTGCTTGTACTGGTTTTCGATGTCGTTGTCGGCGCGACGGCAATCGCCTCGGTACCGCCTGGCTGTGCGTTAGAGCGGTTAACCACCAGTACGCCGGCCAGGGCCATCACGGTAACACCGAGCACGGCCACAATCGCGACCAGCCCCTTGCTGTGTTGCATGCGCTGCGGAAAACCGAGCTGGCTGCCCGGCGTGGCGGAAATCTGATTGTTTGTATCCATGATGGGTACTCCTTTGTGTGAGCCTCCCTTGTACCAAGACCGTGTCAACGGCAATGTAGGACGGAGTGAAATTCGTAAGTAAAGGTATGCGCAGACCCACCATAAGCGCGCAGTAATGCGCACCGGAGCCCAACTTAACAACCGCTTTTCCTGTGCTTTACACGCCGACTTGGAGGTGGGTGGGGTCAGTCGACAAGCGCAGCATACACAAGACTGCGAAACAGCGGCCGGTAGTGGTCGCGCTGATTCGGCGCCTGGATCATCAGAAGCGCATACAGCTGCTGCGCCGGATCGACAAAAAAGGTGGTGCCCGCGATGCCGCCCCAGTAGTAGAGGCCGACAGAGCCGGGTACCGGTGACACGCCCGTCGCCGTGCGCACTGCAAACCCGAGCCCGAAGCCATGGCCGGGTGGTAAGAGGTCGCCGGTTGACGGCAGGCCATCCAGATGATCGGCCGTCATGAAGTCCACCGTGTGCGGCCCCAGCAGGCGCACGCCTTGCAGTTCGCCGCGATTGAGCATGAACTGCAGGAAACGGGCGTAGTCCCTTGCGGTGGACATCAGGCCGCCACCCCCGCTTTCCATGGCAGTGGCGCGGCGGGCGTCCAGCACCCGCATCGGCACGCCGCCGTCGGGATCGTGCGCAAAGGGCTCGGCAATCCGGTGATGGGCGCTTTCGGCCACGGTAAAGCCGGTGTCAATCATGCCCAGCGGAATCAAAATGATTTCGCGCAAATAGTCACCGAGGGACTGCCCGCTGACGACCTCGACCAGCCGGCCCAGCACGTCGGTGGCGCGGCTGTATTCCCAGACACTGCCGGGCTGGTGCATCAGCGGCAAGGCCGCCAGGACGCGCGAAAACTCCGCATTGCTGCGCTCGCGCGAGCCCATCTGCTGCCCGGCATACTGCCGCTGCACTGCCGTCGTACCGAGAAATTCATAGGTCAGGCCGGCGGTGTGGCGCAGCAGGTCCTGCACGGTGGCGGGGCGCTGCACATCCTCCAGCACGACCTGGCCGTCCCGTTCCACCGCCACCTTCTGGTCGGCAAATTCGGGCAGGTGCTTGAACACTGGATCGCTGAGCAGCAACTTTCCCTGCTCCATCAGCATCATGACGGCCACCGAAACCACCGGTTTGGTCATGGAATAGATGCGGAATATCGCCTCGCGGTTCATGGGCGTGCCGGCTGCCGGATTGAGCTGGCCAAGGCTTTCAAACAGGGCGATGCGGCCGTGCCGGGCGACCAGCGCCACCGCGCCGGGCAAGCGCCCGCAGTCCACGTCGGCCCGCAACACATCCAGCAAACGCTGCAGGCGATCCGGGCACAGGCCCAACTCACTTGATGGGGCAAACGCCAGTTCAGTCATGCCTGCCCCCATGCCGCGTAACGCTCTCGCGCGAGCGCAGCTCCCTGGGCCAGCGCCTGCAGCTTTTTGAGCGCAATCTCGCGGTCCATGGGTGCCAGGCCGCAGTTGGTGCAGGGCAGCAGGCGGTTCTTCGGCACGTACTGCAGGGCCATGCCGATGGTGTCGGCGATCTGCTCGGGTGTTTCGATCTCTTCGCTGGCGACGTCGATCACGCCGACCATCACGTCTTTGCCCTCGAGTAGTGCCATCAGATGCGGCGGCACATGCGAGTGGTAACACTCCAGGCTGACCTGCTGGATGCTGCTTTTGGCCAGTGCCGGCAGTACCTGCTCGTACTGGCGCCACTCCTCACCCAGAGTCAGCTTCCAGTCATCATTGGCCTTGATACCGTAGCCGTAACAGATGTGAACGGCGGTGGTGCAGGTCAGGCCCTGTGCAGCGCGCTCCAGCGCCTTCACGCCCCAGTCGGCCGCGTCTTTCATGTACACGTTGAAGGCCGGCTCGTCAAACTGGATGATGTCCACACCGTCGGCCTGCAAGGCCAGCGCTTCCTGGTTCAGCAGCTCGGCAAAGGCCATGGCCAGTTTGATGCGGTCGCCGTAAAACCGGTCGGCTACGGTGTCCACAATCGTCATCGGGCCTGGCAGAGTGAACTTGATTTTTTTGTCGGTATGCGCGCGCAGCAATTGCGCCTCGGCCGCATGTACACGGCCCTTGATCCTGAGCGGCGCCACCACCTGCGGCACCATGGCGTCATAGCGGTTGTCGCGTATGCCCATCTTGACCTTGTGCTCAAAGTCAATGCCTTCGACTTGCTCGAGAAAGCCATGCACAAAATGCTGGCGCGACTGCTCGCCGTCACCTATCACGTCGAGACCCGCATCCTCCTGCGCCTTGATCCACAGCAGGGTGGCGTCGGCCTTGGCCTGCGCAAGTTCGGCACCTTCGGCCTTCCATTGGGGCCAGAGTTTGCGGGTTTCCGACAGCCAGGCCGGCTTGGGCAGGCTGCCGGCAATGGTGCTGCTGAAGATTGCTCTTGTCATGGGGTTTCCTGTTGTTGATGGAAGTATGAAGGGCTAATCCGTGCGAAATTGCGCTGCCAGCAATTCGTAGGAGCGCCGCCGCACGGCCGGGTCATGGGCCCAAGTGATCACCACCAGTTCCTCAATCTCCAGCGCTGCGGCCAGATGACGCAATTTTTCGGCAACCTGCGCGCCGCTGCCCACCAGCGCGGATCGCCTGATCTGCTCCGCCTGGATCTTTTCAGAAGGACTGTAAGGCAACAGCGCCACCTCGGCCGGCGACTGCAGCGCCCCAAGCACGCCGCGGTTGCGGTCCATCTTCCAGCGCTCGCGGCCCGAGAAATGATGCCAGGCATCTTCTTCGGTATCAGCCGCCAGCGCCCACAAACACAGGGCGGGCTGCGGCTGCGGATGCTGCACGCTGGGGCGATACAGTTCTCGGTACAGCGCGATGGCCTCTTCCGCGCCCTGCCCGTCGGTGATGAACCAGGCAAACGCATACGGCAGGCCGTAGTGCGCCGCCAGTTGCGCGCCATAGTTCGAGCTGCCCAGCATCCACAAGGTCGGTGCGGTCGGCCCCCTGGGCTCGGCCGTCACACCCCGCCCCGGGTGGCCTTCAGGCAATTCGGTGCCGCTCACCCAGGCCTGCAGCTCACGCACCTGCAGCGGGAAGTGGTCAGCGGCGCTACGCGTCTGCGGGTTGAGCAACTGCGCTGTGCGGCCGTCCGAGCCCGGTGCACGGCCGACGCCCAGGTCGATGCGCCCGGGCGCCAGCGCTTCAAGCACGCGAAACTGCTCGGCCACCTTGAGCGCTGAATAGTGCGGCAGCATCACGCCGGCGCTGCCTATGCGTATGCGCTGAGTGGTCGCCGCGATCGCCGCCATCAGCACCTCGGGTGCGCTGCCCACGATGGTCGGGTGACTGTGGTGTTCGCTGACCCAAAAGCGCTGATACCCGAGTGTTTCGCAGTGTTGAGCCAGGGCCAGGGTTTCACGGATGGAGGCATCGGCGCTGCGGCCGGTCACGGCCACCGATTGATCAAGAACAGACAGTCGGATCATGGGATCATGATAGCCAGACTGACTTGCCCTTGCCTGTCTGTTCCAATACAGGCCTCTACCGATAACATCCAGAAAACCAACATGGCACTCAAAGCCACCATCTACAAAGCGCAACTGGCGATTGCCGACATGGACCGCGGCATTTACGGCGACCACAACGTGACGATTGCACGCCATCCATCTGAGGCGGATGAACGCATGATGATCCGGCTGCTGGCCTATGCGATGAATGTCCCCGCCGACGACAAAAAGGGCCACCTTGAGTTCGCAAAAGACTTGTGGGATGTCGACGAGGCCGCGCTCTGGCACAAGGACTACACCGACCACATCCTGCACTGGATCGACGTCGGCCAGCCCGACGACAAGCGTCTGATGCGCGCCGCCGGCCGGTCCGAACGGGTGAGCGTTTACAGCTTTGCTAGCAGCACGCCAGTCTGGTGGAAAAACATCGAAAGTAAACTCACGCGGGCTGACAACCTGATGGTTTGGCAAATTGATGCGGCGCAAAGCCAGGCCCTGGCCAAACTGGCCGAACGTAGCATGCAGCTACAGGTCTCTGTACAGGACGGCACGGTCTGGATGAGTACTCCGGCGAACTCCGTCGAGATCACGCCACGCCGGCTCACGGCGGGCGCTTAGGGCGCTTCTTTGCTGAGGCTTTCTCCGGCGCCGCTTCCTGCTGGTAGACCGGCAAACGCGCGCCGCAATTGAAGCAAAAACTTGCCTCTGCGGCATGACCCTCGGTCAGGCACTCGTGGCAGGTGCGCGTGGTCGGCGCATGCGACCAATGGGAGCGGCGCTGCGACGACATTTCGGCCGTGACAATGCCCGTCGGCACGGCCAGAATGCCCCAGCCCATCAACATCATGAAAGAGGCAATCAAGCGCCCGAGGTCGGTCTTGGGCGTGATGTCGCCAAAACCCACGGTGGTCACCGTGCTGATGGCCCAGTAGACGGATGTCGGGATGCTGGTGAAGCCGTTGGCCTGACCCTCAACCACATACATCACCGTGCCCATGATGAGCACCAGCATCAGCACGGCCGACAAAAAAATCAGTATCTTGCGGCCACTGGCCGCCAGCGCTCGTCCGAGAAACTGGTATTCGGCGACATAAGCAGCCAGCTTCAAAATCCGGAACACGCGCAGCAAGCGAAGCACACGCACGTCGATGAGCGCATGCAGCTCCGGGAAAAACAGCGCCAGGTAAGTGGGCAGCACCGCCACCAGATCGACGATCCCGAAGAAACTCGTCGCGTACTGCAGCGGCCGGCGCACAGAAAGCAGGCGTGCGATGTACTCGGCCGTGAACAGCAGCGTGAACAACCATTCCAGCGTCATGAAAACGCGGCCATGACGCAGTTGAAGCGCCTGCACGCTATCGGCCATCACCACCGCAATGCTCAGCAGGATGATAGCGAGCAGGGACAGGTCAAACCAGCGGCCGGCCCGCGTGTCAGATTCAAAGATAACCGTGTACCAGCGCAGCCGCCAGCCGGTCAGCGGCCTGTCGGCGGACGAGGGAAAAGTAGCGGATTTGGGTGGGGTCATGTGCGCGCGTGATGGCTTGTCATGCAGACCTTAACCTTAACCGAGTTCTGCGTAATGGTGCGTCGGCTGGGAAGCCGTGGGGGGGGGGCGATTGGGGAGTTGCAACTAGCGCCAAGAGCAAGACAGGGGCGCAGCGCGATGACTGACTGCGTCGAATCGCGCGCAGGCTCAATTTATGAATAATTCGGCCTCCAGCCCTTATGCATCAAGCGCACATAGCTATAAAATATGTAGCAAACAGACTCAGTCTCTTACATCTGCCACCGGCTGGCTGCCGAAGTCCGCTCTGGCCAAAAAGGCCAGGATGCGTGCGGCAGCTTCTTCCGGTGAGGTCAGCAGACCGCGCTCCTTGAGGTTGATGAAGTTGCTCTGGTCCGGAAAGGCCGCCGCTTCGGCGCCGCGTAGCTGGGTTTGCATGTCGGTGTCGATTACGCCGGGCGCCAGTGAGCAGAGCGTGGCGCCCCGGGGCTTGAGCGCTTCTTCCAGGGCCACGCAGCGTGTGAAGTGGTCCATGCCGGCTTTGGCGGCGCAATAAATCGACTGGGACGCCATGGCCTTGCGTCCCAGTCCCGACGAGATGTTGAGCACCTTGCGTTGGGCGGTCCAGCTTTCGGTGGCGCGCAGGAAGGCGGCGGTCAGTTGCATGGGCGCTTCCAGTCCGACAGCCAGACCCTGGTGCAGGTCGTCGGCATCCGCATCGCTGAGCGGGCCAATCCGGGGGATCACGCCGGCGTTGTTGATCAATACGGCGCTGGCAAAACCTTCGCCGGCCAGCTCGCGCAGCCATTGCTCCAGTCGCGCGCTGAGATCGACGCTGTGCGCCAGGTCCTGCGGCCACTGCACCAGCGCCGCGCCTGCGAGCTTGGCCTGCGCGGCCAGGGTGTCGTTGGTCTTGCGCGAGATGCACAGCAGCGTATGGCCCGGTTTAAGCAGTTGCCGCGCCATGGCCAGGCCCATGCCGCGGGAAGCGCCGGTCAGGATGAAAAGGTGGTGGGTCATAGCTGCCGATGTTACTGACAAACGCGACCGGCATGCCGGTTTGTGCGCCTCAGGCCGTCACAACAATGGGAAAGTTTGCACGCAGGCCATCATTACCTGCCGTGAACGGAACGGTCAATGCTGCCCGGTCCGTCTCATCGAGCCGGCGCCACAAAAAATCGCGTGTGTTGCCGGCGTCTCCGGCCACATACAGCTGGGTTGTCAGCAGTTCGCGCTGGCCGAGCTTGACTTTCACATGGATGTGCGGTGTGCGCCCGGCATAAGCGACCGGCCGGAGCGTGCGAAAGCGGTAGCGTCCGTCGGCAGCCACCGTGACGCTGCCGAAGCCCTGGAAGCGCCGGTCTGCCCGGTCGCCGTCGCCGGGGTGGTGATAGTGGCCGGCGTGGTCGCACTGCCAGATCTCGACGCGGGCACCTGCCACCGGTTTGCCGGCCAGATCGCTGACCTGGCCCTCGACCCAGGCCGGCTCGCCCTCGGGATAGACCAGCGTGCCGTTGCGCAGCAGGTCGGGGTCGCTGTCCCTGGGCAAAGCCACCGGGTAAAACGGCCCTTCGGTTTGCGAGGGTGTGGCGCGCCGGGCGGTGCCTGGTTGCGCGCGCGGGCCCAGCCACAGGGCGGGGAAGGCCACCAGGGCGGCGGCGACGGTACGACGACGAAGCAAAGTTGGGCGGTCAGTGGGCATGAGAACTCCGTTTCTGATGGTCATCAGATGCAGCCGACGTCGACGAAGTTCCGCGCCCCTGCGTCAGTGTTCAGAACGGAGGCGCACTGCGGAGATCCATCAGCTCACCGCTGACGGGATGTGCAAACTGCAAACGGCTGGCGTGCAGCAGCAGGCCCGGCGCGCGTGCCTGCACGGTGGCGTCGCCGTACAGGCGATCCCCCAGGATGGGGTGGCCGATGGCCTGCAGGTGCACGCGCAACTGGTGCGATCGGCCGGTCAACGGCGCCAGTTCCAGGCGTGAGCTGCGGGTGAGCGCATCGTGCCCCAATACGCGCCAGCGTGTCTGGCTGGCTTTGCCATGCTCTGCGTCAATGACGCGCAGCGGGCGGCTCGGCCAGTCCACGGCGATGGGTAGGTCGATCAGGCCCCAGGCTCCGGCGCCGGGCGGGGTGACAGGGTCGCCATCGACCACCGCGACGTAGCGCTTGTTGACCTGACGGCGCTCGAACAGCGCGCCGAGTGCGCGCTGGATGGCGATGCTGCGCGCCATCATCAACAGGCCCGAAGTGGCCATATCGAGCCTGTGCACGACCAGCGCGTCGGGGTAATGTTGTTGCACCCGTGTGCTCAGACAGTCCTGCTTGTCCTCACCCCGGCCCGGTACCGACAGCAGGCCGGCGGCCTTGTTGAGCACCAGCAGGCTGGCGTCGGCATGGACTATTTCAAAACCGCGCGGCGCGGCGTCATTACCTCTGAGGTCATTGTTTTGCGATGAGCCAGGCAGCATCATGGAGCCATCAGCAAGTGTTTAACCAAGGAGAAAAATCATGACAGACGCAGGTGCCATTTCCATTGCAGCCGGCCTTTTGATCGGACTGGGCGCCGTTGGCGCCTGCCTGGGCATAGGGGTGATGGGCGGGCGTTTCATCGAGGGCGCGGTGCGCCAGCCCGAATTGATGGAACCGCTGCAGGTCAAGATGTTCCTGCTTGCCGGCCTGATCGACGCCAACTTCCTGATCGGTGTGGGTGTGGCCATGATGATGCTGTTCGCCAACCCGCTGGGTGCTTAGGTCTTTGGCGGCGGGAAATTGTGCACCGTCGGCGCGGCGCGGCGTTGCTCGCGCAGCATGAACAGGAAAAGGCTTTCGACCTTCTCACGCGCCCAGGGCGTTTTACGCAGGAATTTCAGGCTGGATGGCACGCTCGGCTCGAAAGTGAAACAGCGGATCGCAATCCGCTGGCCGAGTTCTCCCCAGCCATAGTGCGCCGACAAGGCGGTGACCATGGCTTCGAGCGTGACGCCGTGCAGCGGATTGCCCGCCTGTATGGCCCCCACGCTCGGCACTGGCGTGTCCTCGCTGCCCCCCGAGGGGGCTAATTTTCCTTGGGGCGGCTCGGCGGAAAATTGCGGTGGGACTGGAGCCGTCACTTTTACTTGTTCTTCAGTTTGCCGCGCAGGGGGACTTGGGTGACGATGGTCGGGCGCACCGCGTCGGGCGACACCGCTTTCGGTGGCGAGGTGTCTTTTTTCGGTTTCTTGACCATCTTGTTGTTGTGGGTCTGTCCTTTGGCCATGGTGTTTCTCCGTTGGGTTGATGGGAATGCCGCTGATTATCAGTGCAACTTGATGCGCGGGCGGTAGGTGCGGTCAATCATTTCCGACAGGGTGATCAGTGCGGTTTTCTTCCAGCCGCCCAGCGCCAGCTGGTGCTGCTTGTGCAGCGCCCAGTACATCACTTTGGCGAGCTGGCCTTCGATGAAAAAGCTGCCCTTGGTGAGGCTGCCCATCAGGCTGCCGACCGAGGAGTACTCGGACAGCGACACCAGCGAGCCCTGGTCTCTGAAGACGAACGGCGACATCGGCTCGCCGCGCTGCAGGCGCGGCAAGGCCTTCACCAGGTACATGGCCTGCTGGTAGGCCGCCTGCGCACGCGGCGGCACCCAGGTGCCGTCGGGTTGCTGGCAGGCGGCGCAGTCGCCGAAGGCGAAGATGCTGGCGTCGGTGGTCTGCAGGTTGCCGTTGACGACCAGCTGATTGAGCCGGTTGGTTTCCAGTGCCTGCTCGCCGCCCAGTGTTTTCAGGAAGTCGCCGGCCTTGACGCCGGCGGCCCAGACCGTGAGGCTGGACGAGATCACCTTGCCGCTGGCCATCTTCAGGCTGCCTTCGGTGACCTCGACGACCTTCTCGTTGGTATGGACCTCGATGGCCAGCTTGCGCAACTCGCGCAGCGCTGATTCGCTCAGGCGCTGGGGCAGTTGCGCCAGCAGGCGCGGCGCAGCCTCGACCAGCACGATCTGCAAGTCTTTTTCCGGGTGGATGTGGTCAAAGCCGTAGTTGGCCAGCACACGCGCCGAGGCATGCAGTTCGGCCGCCAGTTCCACACCGGTGGCGCCGCCGCCGACGATGGCCACCGTCAGGCGGCCGCTGCCTGCGCTACGCGGAACGGTCTGCGCGCGTATGCAGGCGTTGATCAGCCGGTCGTTGAAACGTTTGGCAGCCTGCGGGCTGTCCAGCTTGATGGTGTGTTCGGCTGCGCCCAAGGTGCCGAAGTCGTTGGTCTGGCTGCCAACGGCGATGACCAGCGTGTCGTAGCCCAGCTCCTGCGCCGGCGTGATTTCGCGTCCGGCCTCGTCATGGCTGGCGGCGAGTTGCAGGGTTTTGCTGGCGCGGTCCAGGCCTTCGAGCCGGCCCAGGCGGAACTTGAAATGATTCCAGCGCGCCTGCGCAAGATATTCGATTTCCTCGGCATGGGTGTCAAAGCTGCCGGCCGCCAGCTGGTGCAGCAGGGGCTTCCACACATGGGTGCGGGCGGCGTCGACCAGCGTGATCTGGGCCAGCCCCTTTTTGCCCAGGCGTTTGCCGAGCTGGGTGGCCAGCGCCAGCCCGCCTGCGCCCCCTCCGACGATGACGATGCGATGCATGAGATTTTTCCTCTCCGGCCTCAGGCGGCCGGTGGTGATGTTGTTGTGGCTACATGGTAACTGGCGGGGAGGCGGGTGCGTTTGGAGTAATAAGTCTATGCCTCGGTGGCGGGTTGACCATGCACTGAAGTTGCCAGCAAGTAGGGGGGTGCCCGGCGGTAACTAATTTTTCTTTTGCGTCACCGAAAGAAAAATAACCCAAAAAAAAGCCGAGCCGATGGTCTGCATCCGCTTCGCTTGGCGCGGGAGCAACCGCCAGTGCTCGCCAAAAGCGGGTCTCGCTCGAACTCGGCTTCACCTCAAACAATCGCGATCCCTGTTCCGCTTTTTTTGCCTGCGCTCCACGGCCCAGCCCGACGGGTGGGAGCTCAAATACAGAACCCCATCCGGTGCCCGCAGGCCGATGCCCGGCGGCGTGGCCAAGCCGTCAGTCCGCAGCCAGCGCCGGCTCAACGGGCGGCCGCAGCGGCAGCAGGACGGTGAACACCGAGCCGTGGTCGGGCTGGCTTGCCACTTCGATGCTGCCGCCATGCGCATGCACCAGCTGGCGGGTGATGTACAGACCCAGGCCGAGGCCGCCGGTATGGTCACCTTCGCGTGAAGTGGCGCGTTCAAACTGGCCGAAGATGCGCTTCTGGTCAGCCACCGAAATGCCGCAGCCGCCGTCGCGAACATCAATGCGCACGCCGTCGGGCAGCGGTGTCATGCGCACATCGACGGGTTGGCCCTTGCCGTAACGCAGTGCGTTGGTCAGCAGGTTGATGAGCACCTGCTCGATACGGAACTCGTCCCAGAAGCCGATGACGGGTTGCGTGGCGTGCAGCGTGATGGCGCAGCCGGCCGAGGCGGCCTGGTTGGCGAGATTGCCGACCACACGCTCCAGCAGCACCGGCAGGTTGACGTCGCTGGGGCGTATTGACAGGCGGTTGTTGCGCAGCCGGGTGACGTCCAGCATGTCGTCGATCAGGCGCACCATGTTCTGCACCTGCAGCTTGTCGCGTGCCACCATTTTCTGCAGGTAGGCCGCGTCGAACATGGCGGTGTTGCCGAGGTCCAGCTGCATCTTGCGTAACTGCGCATCCAGAAACAGGGTGTTGAGCGGTGTGCGCAGTTCGTGAGCCACCATGGACATGAAATCGTCGCGCATGCGCACGGCAACCTTCAGCTCGGCCTCGGCGGCCTGCAACTCCTGCACCAGCACTTCCTGTTCCTCGCGGCTTATTTCGAGCGCCTGTACCTGGCGCCGCGTTTCGTTGCGCTGCAGATGGAGTTCGACAAACACATTGACCTTGCTCCTGACCGCTTCGGTATCCAGCGGCTTGTACAGAAAGTCCACCGCGCCGGTTTCGTAGCCTTTGAAGGCGTAGTTCGATTCCTTGCCTGCAGCGGTCACAAACACGATGGGGATGTTGCGTGTTTTTTCGGTGCTGCGCATTATTTCGGCGAGCTCGAAGCCGTTCATGCCGGGCATCTGCACGTCCAGGATGGCCAGCGCAAACTCATGCTCGAGCAGCAGGTCCAGCGCTGCCTCGCCGGAGCTGGCCTGGAAGATTTCGCGGCCTTCCAGGCGAATCAGGGCGTTGAGCGCCAGCAGGTTGTCGGGCAGGTCGTCAACGATCAGGACTTTGGCGGTGTCAGGTATTCGCATGGTTGTGGTCAAGTTGAATGAGCAATTGCCGGATGCCATCCAGCGTGAGAATCAGGTTGGGTTTGAGTTTTCGTATGGCTGCTTGCGGCATGGTGGCGACCTGGGCTTCGGCCGGGTCCTGTACCGCAGTCAGGCCGCCCCGTTGCTTGATGCGGGCCAGGCCAGCCGCGCCGTCAAAATTGGCGCCGGTCAGGAGCACCCCGGCAAGACTGGGCCCGTAGGCGTCGGCAGCGGAATCCATCAATATATCGATCGAGGGCCGCGAATAGTTGACAGGTTCTTCGCAACTAAGTGAAAAAGTCCGGTCGGCCTCGATCGACAGGTGGTAGCCGGAGCCAGCGAAGTACAGGGTGGACGGCGCGATGGCTTCCTTGTCGGCGGCCTCGCGCACCACCATGCCCAGCCTCTGGTTGAAGACGTCCGCCAGCCGGCTGTCGCGCTCTTTGGGCAGGTGCAGCACGGCAATGATGGGCAGCGAAAACTGCGCCGGCAGCCCTGACAGCACGGTCAGCAGCGCGTGCACTCCGCCGGCCGAGGCACCAATCACCACGGCCTCGACGGCATGTCTTGCTGCGACCTGCTGGATATCCATGCGCCTGCTCAGTCCTCCAGCTTGCGGAAAATCCGCTCGGGCCGGTCCAGTGGCTCAAAGCGCGTGGCATAGGACGAGAAGTCAATGCTTTCCTTGCTGCCCAGGCCCATGAAGCCGCGGAGGCTCAGTGATTCGTGAAACAGGCCCAGCGCGCGGTCCTGCAGCTTCTTGTTGAAATAAATCAGCACATTGCGGCACAGCACCAGCTGGATTTCTGAAAACACGCTGTCCGTGGCCAGGCTGTGATCGGCAAAGGTCACGTTGTCACGCAGGGACTTGTCGAAAACGGCAGCTTCGTAAGCGGCTGTGTAGTAGTCGGAAAACACCTGCCGGCCGCCGGCGGCGTGGTAGTTGGCAGTGTGGCCCTGGATACTGGACAGCGAAAAAATGCCCTTGCGCGCTTTGGCCAGCGACTTGGGGTTGATGTCCGTTGCATAAATGAGGGAGCGGTCCAGCAGACCTTCTTCCCTGAGCAGGATGGCCAGTGAATACACCTCTTCACCGGTGCTGCAGCCGGCCACCCAGATTTTCAGCGAGGGATAGGTGTGCAGCACCGGCATGACCTGCTGGCGCAGGGCCAGGAAAAATGTGGGGTCCCGAAACATTTCGCTGACGGGAATGGTCAGGTACTGCAGCAACTGCATGAAAACAACCGGGTCTTGCGCAACCGCTGCCTGCAGGGCCGGGATGGTCGGGTAACCGAGCTGGGCGAGCGCCTTGATGACCCGCCTTTTCTGGGACGCACCCGCGTAGTCGCGGAAGTCGTAGCTGTACTGGCTGTAGATGGCCTGCGTCAAAAGGTGCAAGTCAGCTTCTGCATGGTCCTCGGCAGTATCCCTGCCCGGGGCGCGTCCGGTCGCTGCTGCGTGGAGCTCGGTTTTTTTGGGCATCAGCTGCGATCCGTGACCGGCATCCACACGCGAAGCAGGGAAAACAACCGGTCCAGGTCAATCGGCTTGGCGAGGTAGTCACTGGTGCCGGCCTTCAGACATTGCTCCTGGTCGTCCTTCATGGCCTTGGCGGTGACGGCAATGATGGGCAGTTTCTTGAAACGTGCATCCTTGCGGATGCGCCGCGTCGCCTCCAGCCCGTCCATGCCCGGCATCATGATGTCCATCAGCACCAGGTCAATGTCTGCGATTTCGTCGAGCTTGCTGATGGCTTCAAAGCCGTTGCGACCGACCTCGACCCGCATGCCCTTTTGTTCCAGGGCGCTGGTCAGGGCGAAGATGTTGCGCGCATCGTCGTCCACTACCAGCACCTTGCGGCCGTCAAAGGCGGCATCGCGGCTGCGCATGTTCTGAAGCATGATCTGGCGGTCCGCCGACAGCTCCGATTCGACCTTGTGCAGAAAGAGGGTGACTTCGTCTAGCAGCCGTTCGGGCGAACGCGCGCCCCTCATGATGATGGCGCGCGAATACTTCAGCAGCTCGGCCTCTTCCTGGCGGGTCATCTCGCGTCCGGTGTAGACGATGACGGGCGGTGAAGAAGAAAGTTCCTCGGCCGACATGCGCTGGAGCAGCTCATGGCCCTGCATGTCGGAAAAGTTCAGGTCCATGATCATGCAGTCGAACATGGTGCGAGTGAGCAGCTCGAGCGCCTCACCGCCGGTTGCCACTGCGGTGATCTCGATGTCACCGTCACCAATCAGTTGCACCACACTGTCACGCTGCAAGGCATCGCCTTCGACCAGCAGCACGCGCTTGATTTTCTGGGCCAGTTTGTCGCCAAGCTTCTGGAACACGTCCTTGAGCTGCTCGCGCGTGGTGGGTTTGAGCGCATACCCGATGGCGCCCATCTGCAGGGCTTCCTCGGTCAGGTCTTCACCCGACACCACATGTACCGGGATGTGCCGCGTTTTCGGGTTTTCCTTGAGTCGCTGCAGCACCGACAGGCCCGGACGATCCGGCAGCCCCATGTCGAGCAGGATGGCATGCGGAATGAACTGCATGGCCAGCGCAAAACCGTCTTCGGCGCGATGGGCCACCAGGCAGTGGTAGTTCATCTCGCGCGCCAGGTCGTAGAGGATTTGCGCAAAAATGACATCGTCTTCGATCACCAGCGCCAGGCGGCCGCCGGGCGGTAAATGCCTGTCATCGGCAAAAGCCGCGGCAGGCACCGGCCCACGCAAAGGGGCGGACTCCGGAACTGGCGCCGTGTTGCGGGGTCGCGCGGGCGCCCGGCGGGCGGGCTTCAGGACCTGGGGAGCCGATGCCGGGTTCCATTCGCAGGGCAGCAGCAGGGTGAAGGTGCTGCCCCCTCCCTGTCTGCTGTCTACCGAGAGCGAGCCGCCCAGCAGGGTGGTCAAATCGCGTGAGATCGACAGGCCCAGCCCGGTGCCGCCATAACGCCTGCTGGTTGTGCCATCGGCCTGACGGAAGGCGTCAAAAATGAGCTGCTGCTGGTCGGGGCGTATGCCGATGCCGGAATCGCGCACCGAGAAGGCAACGATGCCCTGTTGGTGCAGCGCGACGCGCAGGCTGACTTCCCCGGCGTCGGTGAACTTGATGGCGTTGGAGAGCAGGTTTTTCAGGACCTGCTCAATACGCTGGCGATCGGTTTTCAGCGTCGCCGGGGCCCCTGGTTCGATGCGGATGGTGAGGGCCAGCTTCTTCTGATTGGCCAGCGGTTCAAAGGTGTTTTTCAGCGAGTCCACCAGCTTGGTCACCGCCACGTCCTCCGGCGACAGCTCGAGCTTGCCGGCTTCGACCTTGGAAATGTCGAGGATGTCGTTGATCAGGCTGAGCAGGTCGTTGCCTGCCGAATAAATCGACTGTGCAAAGCGGACTTCTTCCTGGCTGAGGTTGCCCTTGGGGTTGTCGGCCAGCAGCTTGGCAAGAATCAGCGAACTGTTCAGCGGCGTGCGCAACTCGTGTGACATGTTAGCCAGGAATTCTGACTTGTAGCGGCTGGCGCGGCTCAATTCAGCGGCGCGCTCCTCGAGCAGGGTCTGGGCCTGGTTGAGTGCTGCGTTTTTGTGGTCCAGCGACAGGGCCACTTCCGACAATTGTTCGTTGTTCTGCTCAAGCTCGGCCTGCTGGTTCTCCAGCGTGACCTGGTACTCCTTGAGCACACGGGACTGCTCTTCGAGTTCTTCATTGGTGGTGCGCAGCTCTTCCTGCTGGACCTGAAGCTCCTCATTGAGCTCCTGCGACTGGCTGAGCACATCTTCCAGGCGACGGCGGTAAAGCGCCGCGTGGATGGAGTTGCCGATGTTGCTGGCGATCAGGGCGACAAATTCCAGGTCGCGCGGGGCCAGCGCACGCAGGAATCCGAGTTCGACCACGCCATTGACAACCCCGTCGTTGTGCACCGGGATCACCAGCACATGGCGGGCAGAGCCCTGGCCCAGGCCGGAGCTGACCTTGAGGTAGCTGGCCGGCAGATCGTCAAGCTGGAGGATCCGGTTTTCAAGCGCGGCCTGGCTGACCAGGCCCTCGCCGGTGCGATCTGTTTGCCCCGCTTCGCCGCCGTCATGGGTCTGGCCGTAGGCTGCCACGCGCTGCAGCTCGCCGTTTTCCTGGCGCACATAAAGAGCGGCGACGGCCACATCGAGATAACGCGCCAGAAACTCCAGCATCTTGCGCCCCAGCGACGCCAGTGCGTGTTGTCCCTGGGTTTGTTCGCCCAGTTGCCTTTGCCCGGTGCGCAGCCAGAGCTGCTGCTCCAGAAGCAGCGCCGTTGCGGCTTGTTTGTGTTCCGCCTCGCCGTAGGAGTCCGACAGACGCTGCAACTCGCGGTGCCCAAGTAATGCCAGCAGCCCGCTCAGCCCCAGGCTGAAGAGCAAGTAGGCAGCCATGCCCCAGGCGGTGTTGTTGCGTGCCTGCGCGTTGCGCTCCTGCAGCAGGCGCTCTTCAATGCTGATGAATTCTGCGAATTCACGCCGGATCTCGTCCGTCAGGCTTTTGCCGCCGGCCGAGCGCACGGGCGCCTGGTAGTCGAGGTCCTTGCGCCGCAGATCCACAATGCTTTGCGCAAACTCGTTCCATTGCGTCTGCAGGGCTGCAATGCGCCGGAGCCGGCTGACCTGATCCTGGTTGTCCCTGACCAGCCCGGACAGCGTGGCGGTTTCAGCGGCGATGCGCGGCTTGCCGATCTCGAACGGCTGGAGCAGGGGCTCTTCGCCGGTAACCAGGAAGCCATACATGCTGGCTTCCATATTGGCGCCCAGTTTGGCGATCTGGTTGGCGCTGCTGATGGCGCGCTCTGCCCGCTCGACACCGCCCAGAACGGACAACAGGTAAAAGATCAGAGCGACGAAAACGACGGCACTCAGCGTGCCAACGCCCAGCGGCAGGCCGACGTTGCGCGTCAGGATGCGACGATAGTTTTCTTCGTTGATGACGCTGGGTGCGGTCATGGATTTTCCCCGCGCCATGCGCAAAATCCTGATTGTCCTACAAAGACCGCTCGGCCAGCGTGCTACTTGGGGTCAAGCTGCCCCAGGGGCTACGTGGGCGAGGGCTGCGGCGCAGATTCCTGGCCCAGAAAGTCCCCGATCAGCTGTGCGAGCTGCGCGGGCTGGTCATGGTGCAGCATGTGGCCGGCGTCCTGAATGACGGCGGTGCTGATTTGTGGCACGGATTTCAGGCGCTCGTGGTATTCGGCCAGTGTGTATTTGCCTTGCCACCATTTGCCCAGGGAGTCGTCCGAGGCCTCGATGGCCAGCGTGGGCGCGCTGATGTTGCGGTAGATTTCCAGCACCTCGTCGACGCGGTAAAGCTGCGCGTTGGTGATCTTGTGGGCCGCGTCGCCCAGAATGTTCCACTGGCCCTGGGCGTCGGGGGCAGCCCAGTGCCGGGCCAGCCAGTCGGCCTTGTCCTGGCTCAGGCGGGGGTTGGTGCGCATCAGCCGGCGGGCCACGCCATCGGCGTCCTTGTAGGGCTTGAGCGCCATCTCGCCCTTGTGCAGGCTCTTGAGCTCGTCCATCCATTTGGCAAAACGTCCCGGTGCCTGGCTGGCGCGGGTGGCAGGCATGCCGAAACCCTCCAGGTTAATCAGCTTGCGAATGCGGGCCGGTCGCACGCCGGCGTAGAGCATGGCGACATTGCCGCCCATGCTGTGGCCAACCAGGTCCACCGGGTGGTCGCCGGCGTAGTGGTCCAGCAGGAAATCGAGGTCGGCCAAATAGTCCGGAAACCAAAAGTTGTCTGCCCCCCCTGTTCCGGTCTGGCCATAGCCACGCCAGTCAGGCGCGATGATGCTGCGGCCCTGGACAAACGCGTCAGACAGGGCATCCACCACAAACTGGTAAGACGCGGAGACATCCATCCAGCCGTGTACCAGTACAAGTGGTACCCCCACGTTCCCCACTGCGTGTGGTTCACTGCCCCCCGAGGGGGCTGGCCTTGCTTGGGGCGGCCCGGCGCTAGCGGCCGAGGCGTCAGTCTGCGGGGACTGCCAGATGCGGACGCGGTAGGTGATACCACGTATAGGGACTAACTCGCTGCGGGAGATGCGTTTTTCTTTGTACATTGGAGTGATGATAAAGAGACTTGCACCGCCTACGAGTAAAGGCAGGGACAACGCGACCGCCAAGCCCCCCGATCTTTACGACGCCCTGCACGCCGGCTTTCGGTGGCAGGTCGATGAATACTTCAACATTGCCGGCGTTTGCTCACGACGCTGGGCAGAGATGCCGGATGCTACAAAAAGAATAGCTATCCGCGCCCACCAGTCGGGGGCTGAGGGTATTTTTTATACCTATTTCCAGCTGCAGGCGGCAGCCGATGCGCTCAGCCATGTGCTGGTGGAACTCGGCGTCAAACGCGGTGACCGGGTTGCCATCGTGATGCCGCAGCGTTTTGAAACTGCGGTGGCCTACATGGCGGTGTTTCAGATGGGCGCAGTGGCCATGCCGCTGTCCATGCTGTTCGGACCCGAGGCGCTGGAATATCGCCTGCAGGACAGCGACGCGGTGCTGGCCATCTGCGACGAAAGCTCCATGGACAACATCCAGGTCGTGCGCAGCCGCTGCCCGGCCCTGCGCACGGTGATCGCCGCCGGCGCGGCTGCGGGGCAGGGCGACGTGGATTACGAGGCTGCGGTGGCCGCGCAGCAGCGCGCATTCACCGCCGTCAAAACCAAAGCCGACGACGCAGCCATATTGATCTACACCAGCGGCACCACCGGCCCGCCCAAGGGCGCATTGCTGGCGCACCGTGCGCTGATCGGCAACCTGCCCGGGTTTGTCTGCAGCCAGAACTGGTTTGGTTTCCCCACTGACGGTGGTGTACCGACCCCCTCCCCCGCGCGGGGGAGCGAAGTCGGGATGCCCTCCCCCGGCCGGGGGAGGGGTCGGGTGGGGGCGAGCCTGAAAGGGGCAAAGCCCAGTCTGCCGGAGCCAGAAACGCAAAGCGTTTTCTGGTCACCGGCGGACTGGGCCTGGACGGGCGGCCTGATGGATGCGCTGCTGCCGACGCTGTACTTCGGTCGGCCGATTGTGGCTTTCAACGGCCGCTTTAGCCCGGAGCTGGCCTTCAGCCTGATGCAGCAACAGGGCGTGACCCACACCTTTTTGTTTCCGACAGCGCTCAAAGCCATGATGAAGGCCTACCCGCAGCCGCGAAAGCACTTCAAACTGAAGTTGCGGGCCATGATGAGCGCCGGCGAGGCGGTGGGCGACGCGGTGTTTGCTTACTGCCGCGACGAGCTCGGTGTGCTTGTCAATGAGATGTTCGGCCAGACCGAAATCAACTACATCGTCGGCAACTGTTCTGCACTGTGGCCAGCACGGCCCGGCAGCATGGGCAAGGGCTACCCTGGGCACAGGGTGGCGGTGATAAACGACGAGGGCAATGAATGCGCCGTCGGTGTGGCTGGCGATGTGGCCGTCAACCGCTTTGACATCCATCGCCATGCCGACCCGATTTTCTTTTTGGGCTACTGGAAGAAGGAGGCGGCGACACAGGCCAAATTCACCGGTGACTGGTGCCGCACCGGCGACCTCGCCACGCGCGACGCCGATGGCTATCTCTGGTACCAGGGGCGTGCCGACGACGTGTTCAAGGCCGCCGGCTACCGCATCGGCCCCGGCGAGATCGAGAATTGCCTCGTCAAACACCTGGCGGTGGCGAACGCCGCAGTGGTGCCCAAGCCGGACCGGGAGCGCGGCGCGCTGGTCAAGGCCTATGTTGTGCTTGCTCCTGATTTCATAGCTGCCCGCGCCCGTCGGACGGGGGCTGAGGGCCAATTTGATGCTGAACTGGTAGCAGAACTGCAAAACCATGTGCGGGGACTGCTGGCGCCTTACGAATACCCCAAGGAGATCGAGTTCATAGCCGCACTGCCCATGACCACCACCGGCAAGGTCCAGCGCCGCGTGCTCCGGCTGCAAGAGGAGCAACGCTTCCTCCAGGCAGGCTGAGCTGCTGTTCTCTACCAGCAGGGGTGAGCTTAATTGGCGCGCGGGGCCGGGGTGCCCGGCACCGAGCGCGGCAGTCGAACCGTAAAGGTGGTGCCATCGGCTGCAGTGGAGATTACGTCCAGGCTTCCGCCGTGGGCGCGGACAATCTCCTGGCAGATGAAGAGGCCCAGGCCCAGGCCCGAGGTTTCGCGGCGCTCGCCCTGGCCGGCCGCCATGCCGCGCACCAGCGGCCTGAAGATCCGCTGCTGCTCCTGCAGCGGGATCGGCGTGCCCAGGTTGTGCACCGAAAAGGCCACACCTCCGGCTTCTTCCCACAGCCGGACCTTCACAGGTTCCCCGCCATGGGTCAGGGCATTGGTCAGCAGGTTGGACAGCAGTTGCCCCATGCGGCCCTCGTCCCAGAAACCGTTGAAGTCCCCGGTGCTTTCAAGGCTCAGCACGCTGCGTGGATACCGCGCGCGGGTTTCGGCCAGCACTTTGGCAAACTGGAGGGCCAGGTCGCCGGGCACGGGCTTGATTGGCATCATTCCCTCGGACTGCACACGCGTGAAATCGACCACGTGCTCGATCACGCTGTTGATACGGACCACGCTGTTGATGATGGTTTCCGCCGCACTGGCTTCCAGCTTGCCGGAGCGCACCAGATACTGCGCCGACATGGAAATGGTGCCCAGCGGGTTGCGGATGTCGTGGCCGAGGATGCCTATGAACAGCTCGGTGGATTTGCGGGTCTGATCGGTGTAACGGGCCACCGAGTCGGCAATCGCCTGGTCCATGGATTGATGGAAGCGCACCAGATCCTCCATGTCGCGGGGCTGCTCGCGCCCGCCGCCTGCAGCCAGCCACAGCTGGACAATGCTGGTGCGGAAGGCCCGGTATTCGGTGATCATGGCGTCGATGGCAAACCCCGAGACCATGCGGGTGTCGGCATGGGTTCCGGCGGCAGCCTCCAGGTCATCCGAAGCCCCATCGCTGGCGTCTGGGGGCGTGTCGAGTTTGTCCGCGGGCGGCGGGCGATCAAGTTCGTCGGCGATGGCCGCAAGAATCTCACCGGCATGATCCCGCAAGGTGGCGGGGTCCATCATGCTGCCGTCCTGCACCAGGGTGGCCGCAAAAGTGTCCCAGGCTACAAGAATCTCCTCCGCGTTAACACGCAGGTGGGTTGAAAGTCGCATGAAAAGCCTTTGGTGAATATGCCCCAAGCATTATGGTGCACGCCGGACCGGCGGAGCCGGAAAACAAAAACCCCCCCGGTCTCCCGGAGGGTTTGCCATGGGTTTCCCCATTGATGTGCCGGTGCCTGCCCTGCGCACAGAGCGTCACCGGCAGGTGGCGCCTGTGCCCAAAGGATCAGGATGCGACGGTTCGATCAGCGCGCTGCGGCCTGGACGGGCTCTGCCACATAGATTTCGACGCGACGGTTCTTGGCGCGGCCTGCATCGGTGTTGTTGTCTGCAATGGGCTGGCGGGCGCCGGCGCCGTCGGTGCCGACACGATTGGCGGCCACACCGCGGCTGACCAAGTAGTTGCGGGTGCTGTTGGCACGGTCCATGGACAGCGGATTGTTGATGGCATCGCCGCCGGTGCTGTCGGTGTGGCCGATGATGGTCACACTGGTCACCGGGTTCTGATTCAGGCTGCCTGCGAACTGGTTCAGGATGGGCGCGAAGCTGGAATTGATGTCCGAACGGCCGGTCGCAAACGAGATGTCGGCGGGGATGTCAAGCTTGAGGCGGTTGTCGGCGGTCTGGCTCACAGCCACGCCGGTACCGACGGTGGCTTGCTCCATCGCAGCTTTTTGCTGCTGCATACGCTGCGACCAGAGATAACCGCCGCCTGCGCCTACGGCACCGCCAAGCACAGCGCCAGTGGCTGCACCCTTGGAGCCGCCAGTAGCGGCACCGATGACTGCGCCTGCGACAGCGCCAATGCCGGCGCCTTTGGCCGTGCCTTGCTGGGTTTCGCTCATGTTGGCGCAGCCGGTGAGGAAGAGGGCGGCGCAGGTCAGGGTGGTAAGGGCGAGTTTCATGGATTTTCTCCTGGAAAGTTGTTTGGCAAAGCACGCCGAGTGCGCGCTTGTGTGGAGCATCTTAGGCGCGGCAGCTCCGGGGACTTGTAAGTCAAACGCCCGAGTGCCTGCGCGGCAAGGGCGTGTTTTGCACGCTTTAAAATTGTTGGGGTCAGCCACCCCTGTTTTCCCTCATAGCCCTTATTGAACCCGTAGTGAATCCATGAACCAAGTCCAACTCGGCAGCAGCGACCTGAAGGTCACCCCCCTTTGTCTGGGCACCATGACCTTCGGTGAGCAGGTGAACGAAGCCAGCGCCCACGCCATTCTTGACCGCTCGCTGGAGCGTGGTGTCAATTTTCTCGATGCGGCGGAAATGTATTCGGTGCCGGCGCGCGCTGAAACCTTTGGCGCGACCGAGACCATCATCGGCAATTGGTTCGCCAGCCGCCCCGGCGCGCGCGGCAAGATGGTGGTGGCGACCAAGGTCGCCGGCCCGGCGCGCGGCATGGACTGGATCCGCAAGGGCAGCCCTGACCTGACGGCCAGTGACATCGTGCAGGCCTGCGAGGACAGCCTTCGGCGCCTGCAGACTGACGTTATTGACCTGTACCAGATTCACTGGCCTGCCCGCCATGTGCCGGCTTTCGGCGTGGCGTATTTCGACCCCGCCAAAGACAAACCAGTCAGCAGCATCGAGCACCAGCTCGAAGCCCTGGACGGCCTGGTCAGGGCGGGCAAGGTGCGGGCCATCGGCCTGTCCAACGAAACGCCTTATGGTGTGCACGAGTTCGTGCGTCTGGCTGACCAGATGGGCCTGGCCAAAGTGGCCACGGTGCAAAACCCGTTCTGCCTGGTTAACCGCACGGTGGAAAACGGCCTCGACGAGAGCATGCATCGGCTGGGCGTGTCGCTGCTGGCCTATTCGCCGCTGGGCTTCGGCCTGCTTACCGGCAAGTACGACCAGAGCGGGACCACCGGCCCGGACGTACCGGCCGAAGCGCGTATCGCCAAATTCGAAACCGTGCGCAAGCAGCGCTGGGGCCGGCCCGAGGCGCTGGCCGCCGCGCGCCGCTACAACGCGCTGGCGCGCGAGCATGGCCTGACGCCCACGCAAATGGCACTGGCCTTTTGTTACGGCAAATGGCAGGTCGCCAGCACCATCATCGGCGTCACCTCGGTCGCGCAACTTGATGAGAACCTGGATGCGTGGGGCACGGAGCTGTCGCCCGAGTTGCTGGCTGCGATTGACACCATCCGTTGGGAATTGCGCGACCCGGCGCTTTAAATATGGCTTCCCCCCGAAGCGCCTTCGGCGCCTCCCCCCAGGGGGCGCCATCTGCGGCCCGGCAAAGCCGGTTCCGCGCTGGCACTTGAACGGAGGCGCCGCTGTGGGCAAAAAGGAACATGTCTCGGAGACACCGGCCACGCAGCTGTTGAAGGCCAACAATGTGGTTTTCACCGAACACCCCTATGAGTACCTGGATCACGGCGGCGCGCAGCACAGTGCACAGGTGTTGGGTTTTGATCCCTTCACCGTCGTCAAAACTTTGGTGATGCAGGACCAGGACGGCAAACCCCTGCTGGTGCTGATGCACGGCAACCGCAAGGTCTCGACAAAAAATCTCGCGCGGCAAATCGGCGCCAAGTCGGTTGAGCCCTGCCAGCCGGAGGTGGCCAACCGGCACAGTGGTTATCTGGTCGGTGGGACATCGCCCTTTGGCACCCGCAAGACCATGCCGGTGTACATCGAGGAAAGCATTCTGGCGCTGCCCCGGATCGCCATCAACGGCGGGCGGCGCGGCTACCTCGTCGGGATCGCGCCGCAGGTGTGCGTGGACCTGCTGGGTGCAAAATCCGTCAACTGCGCGCTCATCGACTAAAAACAAGACACCGGAGAACACATGGACTATCTCTATTCCGCCATCGCCGTGGTGGCCGCCTACCTGATGGGCTCACTGTCTTTTGCTGTCATTGTCAGCAAGCTGATGGGCCTGAACGACCCGCGCAGCTACGGCAGCAAGAACCCGGGTGCGACCAATGTGCTGCGCTCGGGCAACAAGGCCGCAGCGGTTGTCACTCTGCTGCTCGACGCCCTCAAGGGCTGGCTGCCGATGGCGCTGGTGGGCTGGTTCGGCCGCGACTACGGCCTGAGGGAAGGCACACTGGCGGCCGTCGGTCTGGCGGCCTTCCTCGGTCACCTGTACCCGGTGTTCTTCAAGTTCGAAGGTGGCAAGGGTGTGGCAACAGCCGCCGGCGTGCTGTTCGGTGTGCACTGGGTGCTGGGGCTGGCGACGCTTGCGACCTGGGTCATCGTCGCCTTTTTCTCGCGCTACTCGTCGCTGGCCTCGCTGGCCTGCGCTCTGTTTGCGCCCTGGTACTACATGATCGGCGACCGCAGCTTCTGGTACGCAGAAAAATCAATGGCGCTGGCGATATTTGTGATGAGTGCCTTCCTGGCTTTCCGGCACAAGGAAAACATCAACAAGCTGCTCAAGGGTACGGAATCCAAGCTGGGCAGCAAGGCCAAAAACTGAGCTGCTCCGTGCCCTGGTTCAGTAGCGCTTGACGAGAATCATCTGCTCGTTTTCGCGCAGCATCTGGAAGCGGGTCAGGAAGCTGTTGCCCAGCAGCATGTAGGGCATGGGCTGCGGGGAGACGACCGCATCCACGTCATACACCTCGACGTCGCCGACGCGCACCGAAGCAAGTTTCACGCGAAAGCCCTGGGTGATGCCGTTGGCGGTGCTCATGCGCACCGGCTGGCCGTCTTTGTAGCTGATGCCCGCACGCTCGGCATCGGCCGCGCTCATCGCGATGCTGGTGGCGCCCGTGTCCACCATGAACTGCACCGCCCGCCCGTTGATCTGGCCAGCTGTCATGAAATGGCCGCCGCTGCCGGCGTTGAGCACAATGCGGGTGCCCTTGCCGGCCCCGCCCCCGCCGCTGCTCGCGCCCACGCTGACCGGCGCATCGCCCACCCGCAAAGTGTGGCGCTTGCCATTGAGCTCCAGCACCGCCTGGTCGCCCGAGACCGAAATCACTTTGACATTCATGTGGGTCTCACCGGCTGCCACCGACTTGGGTGGTGCACCGTTGACGACCAGCAGCGCCTTGGAGCCCAGCATGCCGGCGAGTGCCACGCTCTGGGCGATGGCCGCCGGTGCGGCCAGAAAAGCAGCCAGGCCGAGCAAGCCCGCCAACAGGGAGCGGACAGGTACGCTATTCATGGGCTCAGTCTCTGAAGTTGTTGAAGCTTAAAGGCATGTCAGGCAACTCGGCCTTGATCATGGCCATGGCCTCCTGCAGGTCGTCGCGGTTCTTGCCGGTGACCCGCACCGCGTCGCCCTGGATGGAGGCCTGCACCTTGACCTTGCTGCCCTTGATCAATTGCGAGATCTTCTTGGCCTGCTCGGTCTCGATGCCGTTGCGCACCTTGGTGACCTGCTTGACCTTGTCGCCGCCAATTTTTTCGACCTTGCCGGCGTCGAAAAAGCGCACATCGACGCCGCTTTTGGTCGCCTTGTTGCGCAGGATGTCGGTGATCTGGTCGATCTGGAAGTCGCTGTCGCCAATCAGGGTGATTTCCTTGTCCTTGAGTTCGATCGCGGCTGCCGTGCCCTTGAAATCAAACCGCGTGCCGATTTCCTTGGCGGTGTTTTCAACCGAATTCTTGACCTTGACCAGGTCGGCTTCGAGGACGGTGTCAAAAGAGGGCATGGTTCGGGGCTTCCTGGTTGACGCGACGGCGGCGGTCCGGATGAGACAATCCCCGGATGTTAGTCGAGAAAAACGTCCCTCTCCAGTTTTCCAACAGCTTTGGCATCATGGCCAAGGCCCTGAGCCTGGTCCGCATCACCAATGAGCAGGATATCGCCGCGGTGCTGGCCGATCCGGCGCTGCGCGACGCGCCCAAGTTTGTGCTGGGCGGCGGCAGCAACATCGTTATCACCGGCGACGTCAAGCCGCTGGTGCTCAAGGTCGAGATCAAGGGCAAAAAGCTGGTCGGCGAGACTTCCAAGGCCTGGATCGTCGAGGCCGGCGCCGGTGAAAGCTGGCACGACATCGTGGACTGGACCGTGCACCAGGGCTACCCGGGCCTTGAAAACTTGGCCTTGATCCCGGGCACCGTGGGCGGCTCGCCAGTGCAGAACATAGGCGCTTACGGCGTCGAACTGCAGGACCGCTTCGAGTCGCTGGACGCGGTGGACCTGTCAACCGGAAAAACCTTCACACTGGACGCCGCACAATGCGCCTTCGGCTACCGCGATTCGGTGTTCAAACACAGCAGCACCGGCCCCAACGGGCTCGGTCTGGCCGGCAAGGCGCTGATCACGCGGGTGCGGTTTGCCTTGCCCAAGGCTTGGAAACCGGTGCTCGGTTATGCCGATATCGAGAAAAAAATGGCCCAGTCGCCGGGCGTCCAGCCCGATGCGCTGCAGATTTATGAGTGGGTCTGTGAAATCCGGCGCGCCAAGCTGCCCGACCCCCAGGTCATCGGCAACGCCGGCAGCTTTTTCAAGAACCCCACGGTGTCGCCCGAGCAGTGTGCCGACATCATCCAGCGCGAGCCCAAGATCGTCCATTACCAGCTGGCCGACGGCTCGGTCAAACTCGCCGCCGGCTGGCTCATCGACGCCTGCGGCTGGAAGGGCAAAAGCATAGGCAACGCCGGTGTTTACGAACGCCAGGCGCTGGTGTTGGTCAACCGCGGCGGCAGCACCAACCCAGTGACGGGCGGCGAGGTCATGACCCTGGCAAAAGCCATCCAGACCAGCGTGTACGAACGCTTCGGCATCCGGCTGGAGCCGGAGCCGGTGGTGGTGTAGGGCCGGTAGAGCCTGCTGCGCGGGTGTGCTGCTGCTCTACGGTGCCTCGAAGCGCTACGTTTTTGATAGCTGCTCGCGCAGATTTGACGGGGGCTTGAGGCCGATTTGGCTTATAAAAAGTGCAAATTTCGGGTTTTCTGGCCGTCTGCCTCTCTCTCAAGCCTGCTTTCATACTTGCGCTTTGTATTAAAGATCAGTTTAATGTGATTTCATCAAATTAAAGACCTCTTTTGCACCATGCGCAGCACCGGTACCTACGCCACCTCCACCACCTTGGGCGAATCCGTGCAGGCGTTTGTGCCGCACGCACTGCCGCCCACCAAGCCAGCGCTGGCACCCGAGTCCTTTGTTGAGGCCAACCGTGCGGCCGAGCTGGCGCTGGCCCGGTTGTCAGGCGTTGCCGGGCTGGTGCCGTCGGTGGACTGGCTGCTCTACAGCGCCATCCGCAAAGAGGCGCTGCTCACTTCTCAGATTGAGGGCACCCAAGCCACGCTGGCAGACTTGTTTGACGAAGAAGCGGGTTTTGCGGTCAGCAACACCGATGACGTGGAAGAGGTCACCAACTACCTGCGCGCCTTCCGGCTGGTGCAGTCGCAACTGCGTGACCCCGCTGGCTTGCCCTTGAGCGTGCGCTTGCTGTGCGATGCGCACCGGTTGCTAATGGACGGCGCGCGGGGCAACGGCAAGCAGCCTGGCGAGTTGCGCCGCTCGCAAAACTGGATTGGTGGCACGCGGCCGGGCAATGCGGCGTTTGTGCCGCCACCGCCTGAGCGGGTGCCTGCCCTGCTGGCAGACCTGGAGCGTTTCATACACAACACAGACCATGGTTTGCTGCCCTTGCCCCCGCTGGTAAAAACGGCCCTGGTCCATCTGCAGTTTGAGACGATTCACCCATTTCTGGATGGCAATGGCCGTATTGGGCGCCTGTTGATTGCCGCGCTGCTGGAGCATTGGGGCTTGCTGCCCGAGCCGTTGATGTACGTTAGCGGCTACCTGAAGCAACACCAGGCCGAGTATTACCGGCGACTTTCCAACGTGCGTACCGAAGGCGACTGGGAAGGCTGGGTCGCATTCTTCCTGGAAGGCGTGGCCGTGGCGGCCCAAGATTCCGAGCGCAATATCGTGGCCATTGCCACGCTGCTGGCAACCGACCGCCGCACTCTGCTGGCCGCACCTAAAGCCGGACCCAGCAGCTACCGCCTGTTTGAAATGCTGCCCATGATGCCGCGCTTCACCATCGACCAAGTGCGCCAGAGGCTGGCTACCACCTTCCCCACGGCCACTGCGGCGGTGAAGGTGCTGGAAGATTTGGGCATCGTGACCGAGATGACGGGGCAGAAGAAGAACCGCAGCTACAGTTATGCCGCGTACATTGCGCAACTCAGTAGATAAGAATTTAAAGGACACACCATGGTCTTGGGCAACAAACTTCACATCACCAGCCAAGTTGAACTCAACCGGGTTGAAGAAAAGCTGAGCAAGCAAAAAGCCAAACAATTGTTTGAAAGCGGAGACATAACCCAAATGGAAGTGGGCACCTTTGCGGGCTTGGCCGCTATCCATAGCTATTTGTTTGGTGAGGTGTATGACTTTGCAGGGCAGGTGCGTGACGTGAATCTGGCCAAAGGCAACTTCCGGTTTGCCCCTGTGATGTATTTGCAGCAGTCGCTGGCGCACATCAGCGCCATGCCGCAGCAAAGCTTTGACCAAATCATTGAAAAATACGTGGAGATGAACGTCGCCCACCCGTTTCGCGAAGGCAACGGGCGTGCCACACGCATCTGGCTCGACTTGATGCTGAAAAAAGAATTGCAGCGTGTGATCGACTGGAACGCAGTGGACAAGGCCGAGTATCTGTCGGCCATGGAGCGCAGTGTGGTGAAAGACCTGGAAATCAAACACCTGCTCAAAAGTGCCTTGACTGACCAAATCAACGACCGCGCGCTGTACATGAAAGGCATTGACGTGAGCTACTACTACGAAGGCTATAGCGAATACAAGGTTGAGGATTTGTGAGCCAAGGCCCATCGCCCCAGGCGGCCGCGCCGGGCTCTGCCCTTATCAGAACATCCTGTGTAGCGGTAGCCTGGATGTCCACCCAAAGGCGGCATGAACCAAAAACCCGCTACCCCACTAGTTTGAGATGCTGCCCATGATGCCGCGCTTCACCATCGACCAAGTGCGCCAGAAGCTAGCGACTACCTTCCCAACTGCCACTGCGGCGGTGAAGGTGCTGGAAGATTTGGGCATCGTCACCGAGCTGAACGGGCAGAAGAAAAACCGCAATTACAGTTATCGGCGTTACGTGGAGTTATTGAGCGGGTAGCGCCATCACCGTTGTCTATGTGACCTGCCCCCACCCAGCCGTACCATCGTAAAAGAGAGAAGTCCGCCAACCCAGGAAAATGGCGGACATGAGAAAAAGCAGATACACCGAAGAGCAGATCATCGGCTTCATCA
>NZ_JACDDD010000039.1:13764-33925 GCF_013817205.1 Polaromonas sp. | reverse complement strand
CTACTACACCAGCACCACGCGCACCGAGCCCTACACGCTGGAGCGCCTGGAGGTGCTGCGCGGTCCATCCGGCATGCTGTTCGGCGCGGGCACGGCGGCAGGTGTGGTCAACATGGTCAGCAAACGGCCGCTGGAGGAAACCCGGCGCGAGGTCGGTGTGCAGTTCGGCAGCTACGGCCGCAGGCAGCTGCAGGCCGACCTGACCGGCCCGCTGAGCGAAGACGGGCGGTGGCTGTACCGCCTGGTGGCACTGACGCGCAAGTCCGACACCCAGGTTGACCACGTGCCGGACAACCGCAGCCTCATCGCCCCCTCGCTAACCTGGCGCCCCACCGCGGCGACATCGCTGACATTGCAGGGCCTGTGGCAGCAGGACAAGAGCGGTTCAAGCTCGCAGTTCTTCCCGTGGGAGGGCACTTTGCTGCCCAACCCGAACGGCACCCTGCCGACCGACCGCTTCATTGGCGAGCCCGGCGATTACTACAACTCCGAGCGCAGCAGCTTCGGCTGGCTCTTCGAGCACAAATTCAACGACGCCTGGACGGTGCGGCAGAACTTCCGGGCCGCCAAAAACGAAAACGACAACCGCTACCACTACGGGGACTTCTTCACCGTCACCGGCGGCTGGGGGGCGGACCCGTTGGGCAAACGCAGGCTTGGCCGCTACAACGACAGTGGCCTGACGCGCAACCGCATCTCGACGCTGGATACCCATGCCGAAGGCCATTTCAACACCGGGGCCTTCCAACACACGCTGCTGATGGGTGCAGACTTCCAGCGCCAGCGCGAAAACGTCTGGGTCGGCTCGACCTTCAGCACGATCGATGCCTATGCGCCGGTCTACGGCAAGCTGCTGATTCCGGTGCGCGCAGCCAGGCCGGGCACCACGCAGCGCCAGGCTGGGTTTTACCTGCAGGACCAGATCAAACTGGACAACTGGATCTTCCTGGCGGGCCTGCGCCATGACCGCGCCGTTTCGGGCGCGCAAGGCAGTCCCGACGAAGAATGCAAAGCCACCACCAAACGCCTCGGGGTGATGTACAAGCTGCCTACGGGCTGGTCGCCCTACCTGAGCTATGCCGAGTCCTTCACCCCGCAGGCTGCGCGCGCAGGCCAGACCTTCAAGCCGCTGCGCGGCGAGCAGTGGGAAGCGGGCCTGAAGTACGAGCCCGAAGGCCGCGCGCTGGCATTCAGTGCCGCCGTTTACGACCTGCGCGAGAACAACCAGATCGCCTCGCCGCAAGTCAACGTCTTCACCCAGATCAGGGCCACGCGAACCAAAGGAGTTGAGCTGGAAGCGCGGGGCTCCGTGAATCCCAGGCTCGAGGTGATCGCGCATTACAACTACACCGACCTCGACAAGCAACTCGAAGGTGTGCCCGCGCACCAGGCCAGCGTCTGGGCCAAGCAGCGTTTTGCCATCGCGGGCGTCAACGGCTTCTCTGCCGGTGCCGGTGTGCGCTGGATGAGCTCTTTCCGCGATCTGCAGGGCGGCGTCGGCCCGGAGATCGCATCCTCCACGCTGCTGGACCTGGTGTTTGCCTACGACACCGCGCAGTGGCGCTATGCGCTGAACATCAACAACGCGACTGACAAGACCTACTTCAGTACCTGCCTGGCGCGCGGCGACTGCTGGTACGGCGCGCGGCGCAATGTGGTGGCAAGTGCCACCTATCGCTTCTAGAACTTCCTTCGGCCCCAACCACGATGAACTCCCGAAAAATCAAAGCCTGGACCTGGGTCCACAAGTGGAGCAGCCTGGTTTGCACCGTCTTCATGCTGCTGCTGTGCATCACCGGTTTGCCGCTGATTTTTCATCACGAGATCGGGCATCTGCTGGGCACCGAGGTCGAAGCCCCGCCCATGCCCGCCAACACGCCGCGCGCCAGTCTGGACCGCGTCATCGCCGTGGCGCACGCGCTGCACCCCGAGCGCGTCGTGCAGTTCGTCTCGCAGCCGGAAGACGACGACGGCCTGTGGTTTGTCACCCTGACGCCGACGCCCGCGCCGACGATGACTTCAAGTCGGTCGCCGTCGATGCACGAACCGCCGCGGTGCTGGCCCAACCGAAGTTCGACGAAGGCTTCATGTATGTGATGTTCAAGCTGCATGTGGACCTGTTTGCTGGCCTGCCCGGCAAGCTCTTCCTCGGCTTCATGGGGCTCTTGATGCTGGTGGCCATCGTTTCGGGCGTGGTGCTGTACGCGCCCTTCATGCGCAAGCTTGATTTCGGCACGGTACGGCGCGAGCGCCGGCCGCGCCTGAAGTGGCTGGACCTGCACAACCTTCTGGGCATCGTGACGCTGGTCTGGGCCTTCACCGTGGGTGCCACCGGCATGATCAACACTTGGGCCGACCTCATCATCAAGTACTGGCAGCACGACCAGCTCAGCACCCTGCTGGCGCCCTACCAGGGCCAGCCACCGGTGCCGCCGGCCGAACGCGGTTCACTGCAAGCCGCGCTGGACAGCGCCCTAGACGCTGCGCCCGGCAGCAAGCTGTCTTTCGTCGCCTTTCCCGGCACGGCGTTTTCCAGCCCGCACCACAACACGGTGTTTCTGCGCGGCAACACGGCCCTGACCTCACGGCTGCTGACGCCGGTGCTGGTCGATGCACGCAGCGGCGCAGTGACGGCCAAGCCAGACCTGCCCTGGTACCTGACCGCCTTGCTGGTGTCGCAACCGCTGCACTTCGGCGACTACGGCGGCCTGCCGATGCAGATTCTCTGGGCCCTGCTCGACATCGCCACCATCATCGTGCTTGGCAGCGGCCTTTACCTGTGGTTCAAACGCGGCCAGCCGCAAAACCTCGCGCAGGAAGCCGGCGTTGCGCTGCCGGAGGCTGCGCGATGAGGCCGGCTTTCGGGCAACTTTGGGGCTGGCCCATCGCTTTCGGCCTGCTCAGCGCCACCGGCCTGCTCAGCGCGCTGTTCTCCGATGGCTGGGGCGATGCCTGGTCCTGGCTGGCACTGGGCCTGCCGGTCCTTGCCATGGCCTGGTTTGCCTGGCGGCCATACACGCCCGGCCAGCGCTGAAGTCCTCACGTTTCTCACTCAAACCAAAGGAACCCATCACGTCCTCTTCCGCATCAGCTTTCTTGTGGTCGCACTCGTCGCCACCAGCGCCGCCCAGGTTTCTAACGAACATACAAGACAAATATGACCTCAGCCCGCGCCCCTTCTTCGTCAGCAGCTATTATTTTGATAGCATCCTGAGATCACGACTTTTTGAGAACCCAGATCGAGCTGGCCAGCAAGGTGGGCACTCAGAACGACTTGCAGTGCCGGATGGGCGAACTCGGCTAAAAAATAAATAGTTGATAAAGTGCAATCAAATGAGAATACTTCTTATTTGATTATTAGAATAGCTGCACCCGCCAGCCGACACGCGCCGTGTGAAGCCAGCCAGCAATTTGATTGGTCTGTGCTTCATCATGACTGCGTCTTCCCGTTTTTCCTCTCTCACTTTCGCCTCGAAATCGCCTGCGGCCTTTACCAGGCAAGCGCAAACAGCGACCAGATTTGTAGCAGCTTGTGCGCTCACGCCGCTTGCGCTGTGCGCCGCGCAAGGGCTTGGGGCGCAAACCCTGCCCGGCGTCACCATCCGCGCCAACACCGACCAGGGCTATTCCCCCAGCACCAGCAGCACCGCGACCAAAAGCAGCGCCCCGCTGCGCGACATCCCGCAGTCGGTCAATGTCGTTCCGGCGCAGTTGCTGCGCGACCAGGCTGCGCGCTCGATGGAAGATGCGTTGCGCAACGTGCCTGGCGTCGCTGCCAGCCACGGCGATGGTCAACGCGACCAGGCGTTCATCCGCGGTTTCTCGGCGATTGCCGACCAGTTTGTCGATGGCGTGCGCGACGATGCCCTGTACTTTCGCGACCTCTCGAATATCGAGCGGGTGGAAGTTCTCAAAGGTCCGTCGGCCGTGTTGTATGGCCGTGGCTCGTCGGGTGGCTTGATCAACCGCGTGACCAAGAAACCCAAATTCGGGGAAAACTCCGGCGAAACAGCGCTGATCCTGGGAAGCCACAAGCAAAAGCGGGTAGAGGCCGATGTGAACCTGTCTCTCGGCGAGGCGGCGGCCTTTCGCCTGAACGCGGCGCGCGAAGACTCGGGCAGCTACCGCGACCAGCAGTTTGTGGACCGCTACAGCTTTGCGCCTTCGCTGGCGCTCAAACTCGGCGCCCAGACCGATGTACTGCTGCAATACACCAAGGCACGCGATCAGCGCGTGACCGACTTTGGCATTCCCGCGCTGAACGGCAGGCCGGTGGCCGTGCCCGCCAGCACTTATTACGGCTCGGGCAACGCCAGGCGCGACGACACCAGCACCAGCCTGGTGGACTCCTACACCGCCATCTTCAACCATCACTTCAATGATGCGTTCAGTGTTCGCAACACCACCCGCCACTACACCTACGAGCTGGACCGCTACAACACCCTGCCCGCTGGCACGACCGACCCCGTGGCATTGACGGTCGGTCGCACCCGCAGCCTGGTCTTGCGTGATGAGTCTGGCTGGTTCAACCAAACCGACTTCACTTACAAAAATACCCTGGGCGGCTTCAAGCAAGAGTGGCTGTTTGGCATGGAGCTGGGCCAGCAGAAGCGCCGGTCAGAGTCCGTGTCGGGGGTGCCAGACCGGGTGTCGCTGTTCAACCCCGGCCGGGTCATGCCACCGGCTTTCGCCGCTGCCAACTTTGCCGCCGACAGCGCCATCCCCAACCACACGACACAGGACATCCTGGGCCTGTACCTGCAAGACCAGATCACGCTGGCGCAAAACTGGAAAGCGCTGGTCGGCGTGCGTTATGACGAGTTCAAACAGGCCACCCGCTGGGATCGCAAACTCCCCGCCCTTCAGCGCACCGACCGGAGCTTCAGCCCGCGCGCTGGCCTGGTGTGGCAACCGACCGATGCACAGTCCTATTACTTGTCGTACAGCCGGTCCTTCCAGCCTTCGGCTGAAACTTTTGCGCTGGCTGCCAACAACGCAGCGAACGAGCCCGAAATGACGCGCAACGTCGAAGTCGGCGCCAAGCTCGATTTCCTTGACGGTGCGCTCAATGTGACGGCTGCCTTGTTCAACCTCGAGCGCACCAATATCAAAAACGTGGACCCGGCCAACCCGACCCGCCAAATCAACGTGGGCACCCAGCGAACCAATGGGCTGGAGTTGGCCGCCAGCGGTCGCCTGCCTGGCCAATGGGACGTGAGCGCCGGCTATGCCTATCTGGACGGCGAGATGGTGTCGTCAGTGGCAAGGGTCAACACCTTGCAATTGCCGGTGGTCGCCGTTTCGTCGCTGGGCAAAGTGCCCGCGCTGACGCCGCGCCACTCGGCCTTCCTGTGGGCCATGAAGGGGCTGGGCGGCGGCTTCAGTCTGGGCGGGGGCCTCAACTACGTGGGTGAACGGTTTACCTCGCTGACCAACAGCGTCACCCTTCCCTCTTACCTGACAGCGGACCTGGCTGGCAGCTACAAAGTGGGCCCTTATGAGTGGGGCGTGAACCTGAAGAACCTCACTGACAAGGCCTACATCGTCTCCAGCCACGGCAGCCACGACAACCTGATCCTGCCCGGTCCGCCGCGCGAATTGCAGGTGGCGCTGCGGGTGAAGTTTTGAGCCTGTCCACGACAGTTAAAGGCAAAAAAGCCATCCAGCCCTTTCCCGCCGGGCGTAAGCAGCTCCTGAATTAATAGCAACATTCGATGCCCCGAGGCGTCGGATCGTTTTATCGACCACCACAAACTCATCGCCATGAACCACTTCATCCTCCCCGCTTTCCGTCGCCTCGCATTCATCACCGGGCTGTTCATGCTGGGCAGCGCACAGGCGCACCACGTCTGGATTGAGCAGCCCGAAGCAGGCCAGAAAAGCAAAAACGCCACCCTCTTCTTCGGCGAGTTTGGCGACAATCTGCGCGAGGTCTCACCCGGGCGCCTGGACGGTTTCGTCAAGCCGGTGGCCCTCAAGATCTCCAGCAAAGGGGCCGAGTCGCTGGACATCCAGAAAACGCCAGGCGGTTTTGTCATGGGTGCTCATGCGTCCAGGGGCGATTCCATCGTGGCCGAAGACCCGGCCTACCCGATCAGCGAGCGCAAGGAAGGCGAAGCCACCGTGCGCGTGCTGTACCACCCCGCCGCCCGACTGGTGACAGCCTTTGCCAGGCAAGAGCCCCAACTCACGCTGGACCTGGTGCCCACCGGCAGCAGCGGTAAAGACGGCAAAGACGGCGTGGAGTTTCAGGTTTTTTACAAAGGCCAGCCCCTGCCCAACGCCAAGGTGGAGGCGATCACCGCCGCGGGCTGGAGCCAGCAGCACCGCGCCAACGAGCAGGGCAAGCTGACGGTGAAGCTGCCCTGGAAAGGCACCTATGTCCTCGAAGTCAAACACGCCGCCAGCGCAGGTACACGCGGCGCAGACAAGTACGACCGTGCCAGTTACGTCACCAGTCTGACGGTGATGCAGGGCAAAGGTGTGACGCCGCTGCCAGCGCCACCCGCTGCCAGACCGAATGACATGAAGTGACCGACGCAGGCGTGCGAGCAGCCCGCCTGCTACCCCGTCGTATCCCGCCAGCCCGCACCTCGCGGCGGTCGGCAGCCAGCAACCCCCTGAACCGAACTGACAAGCCGGTTTTGACCCCCTTTGCGGGGTCTCTTTGCAAGGTAAATCTTATAAAACCGGCGCGGCCAGCATCTCGTGCAGCAGCCAGGTGCCGGCGCGGCCCAGCGGCCGCTGACGCGACCAGACCGCGTCCACGGGCACCCTTTGCGGCCAGCCGCGCGCATCCAGCTCGCAGAGTTTGCCGGCCGCAAACCGCGTGACCATCCAGCGCGGAATGGCGGCCCAGCCGAAGCCCAGCACCGCCATTTCCATCAGCATCAGATAGCTGGGCGCCGACCAGGATCGGCGCGCAGCCGGCATGATCTGGTCGGCCCGGCCCAAGTAGGTGTCCAGCCGCAGCTCGCGGTGCTGCGCCAGCATCTGGGGGGTGATATCGCGCTGGCCGGCCAAGGGGTGACTGGTGGCGACGAACAGCGTGATCTCGGACTGCTCGGCAATCGTCGCCGACCCAATGTCGGGCGGGTACACGCCCTGCGCGCCAACCACGCCGATGTGGGCACGGCCGGTTTGAACCAGCGACACCAGGTCGCCGTGTTCAGCGATCAGGCACTCGAACTCCAGGTCGGGAAAGTGTTGTTCGAAGGCCTTGAGCATGTCTTCAAAATGATCCGACTGGTAGGTGTCAGACCAGACCACGCTGAGCCTGGCTTCCAGACCGCCGCCAAGCTGGCTGGCCGACAGGTCCAGCCGGTCGCTGGCGGCCAGGATCTCCTGCACCTTGCCCAGCACCACCCGGCCATGTTCGGTCAGCGCGGGCTTGCGGCTGCTGCGGTCGAACAGGGAGAGGCCCAGGTCAATCTCGAGATTGGCAATCGCCGTGCTCACAGTGGACTGGCTTTTGCCCAGCTTTCTGGCGGCGGCTGAGAACGAGCCCAAAGTGGCAGCTTCGGCAAAGGCGGTCAGGGCTTCGGGAGAGTGGCGCATGGAGGAAATCTATCTGATTTGTAGATGGCTATCAACTTTTATCTATTGAAAATAGCGATAAAGATACAAGCATCTTCACTTCCCGCACAGCAAAGTCAGCCATGAGCCTCATGGGCCTTCAGAAGTCCGTCAAGGAACGCTTTTTTCACGCCCTCGGCTTTGAGGTGCTGGCGATTGCCATCTGCGCGCCGCTGGGTGCCTGGCTGCTCGGTTATTCGCTGGTCCACATGGGGCTGCTGACCTTGATGATTTCACTGATCGCGATGGTCTGGAACATGGTGTTTAACGCCGTGTTCGACCGCGCCCAGCGCCGCATGGGCTTCAGGCGCACCCTGGGCGCGCGCGCAGTGCATTCGGTACTGTTCGAGGTTGGCCTGATTCTGGCCGTGGTGCCGCTGGCTGCCTGGTGGCTGGGTATCGGGCTGTGGGAAGCATTTGTGCTGGACATAGGCATCGTGCTGTTTTTCCTGCCCTACACCTTTGCCTTCAACTGGAGTTACGACCACCTGCGCGCCATCATCGTGGCAAGGCAGGTGCGCAAGAAGGCACTGTCGGCGGCCTGAACCCGACTGGATCAGCCGGCCGGGTCGCGGTCGAGCAGTAACTCGCTCGAATGCACGAGTTCAAAACGCCCACTGGTCGCCGCGTGGTCCCAGCGCTCCACCCAGCACAAGGCCTGGCCAGGTTCATGCCGCAACAGGTTGACCGAGTTGGGCGCCTCGCGGCGCACCCGCGTCGATAGCGCCGTGCCGGCCTGCACACACCAGATGCGCCGCGCCAGACCCGCCACCCGGGACGACATGTCGCAGACATACGGCAGATGGATGTGCCCGCCCATCACGATGTCGGCGCCGGCCGCAGCCCAGGCGCGCACCGCCGGCTCCCAGCCTCGCAGGCGGTCGTGTTCGTCTTCAGCGCGCAGCACCATCACCGGCTGGTGCACCACCACCACACGCAACTGGGCTGGCGCGGCTTCCCGCAGCTCAGCCACCACGCGTTCGATTTGCGCAGCCGAAACTTCGCCGTTTTTATGCCGCCAACGCCGTGTGGTTTTGACACCGATCACGCAAACTGCGGCGGTCTGCAGGGTGGCCTCAATCTGCGGGCCGAAGGCACGCAGGTAGTCCTTGTAAGGGTTGAAAACACGCTGCCAGAGGTCGTACAGCGGAATGTCGTGGTTGCCGGGCAGCGACAGCATCGCCGGGATCGCCAGCCGGTCGCAAAACGCCCGCGCATCGCGGAACTGTTGCGGCTTGGCGCGTTGCGTGATGTCTCCCGACAGCACCAGCAGATCGGGCCGTTCGGAATGAGCGAGTTGCACCAGGGCCTCGGCCACATCCGGCTGTACGGTGCCGAAATGCGGATCGGAAATCTGCAGCACGACGCTCATTGCACTTCCGCCCGGTCCGCCGGCGCGGGCACCAGCAGCAGCAACGGCCGGGGCGCAACTTCAAACACCAGGGGCGTTCGCATCCAGGCGGTCTCTCCGTCGGTCGCCACCTTGATGCGTTTGACGCCGCGCGGCGTCACCGTCAGCCGGCGGAAGGAGAAACTGTCAATATTGTCATCCTCGCCGAGCTGACCCAGCAGACCACGCATCAGCAGGCCGAAAAGGGCCAAGGTGCCTAGGGGCCGTACCACGATGGCGGCGAGTTGGCCCTGCTCCACCGCATCGGCTTGCTGCTCGGCGATGCCGACCCGCGCAAGCTGCAGGCGGTTATTGCCGACAAACAGCGTGGGCGTTCGCAGGGCCACGGCCTGGCCGGCTGATTCGATCTGCAGGTGCAATTGTTTGCGGTTTTGCAGCACGGTGGCGAGGCCGGCGAGAAAAGCCACGAGCCGGCTGCGCCCGAACTGGTGCTTCCAGGCCTCGCGGTCTTCAAGCAATTGTGGGTACAGCCCCAAGCTGGCGTTGACCAGGAACAGCCGGCCATTGACCTGGCCGGCCTGCACCGCCTGCAGGTTGGCGCTCAGAAGCGCCCGCACCGCCGCGGCCGTGTCCTGCGGGATTCCGTGCACCCGGCCGAAATAATTGAAGGTTCCCTGAGGCAACACGCCAAAGGGGCAGCCGCTGGCTAGCACCAAGGCAGCCACCGCGTTGATGGTGCCGTCGCCGCCTGCGGCAACCACCACACCCTCACGTGACTGCGCCAACCCGACGGCGCGGCGTGCCACCTCGCTGATGCGCGCAGGATTGTCGACCAGCAAAAATTCAAAGGCGCGCCCGCCTTCTTCAAAGACGCGCGCTATCAGTGCCTGCTGCTCATCGCTGTTGTGATGGCCGGAGCCTGCATTGAGAACGACAAAAAAAGGGCCGCGGAGTGCGGCGTTTTCGGCAGAAGCGGGGATCACGGACATTTCTCAAGGGTAAGCGCCGCCAGGCGCCGGGTCTGTCAGCCAACAGCCCTTCACTCCGGCGGCGCACGTCTCCCGGGCTTATTTCATCTGTACCGAACCGGAGACGTTGACCATGACCGTGCTTTTGCCAGCCTCGACCGGGATAGGCGATGAGTCGGCGGATTTGGCTTCCATCGCCATCATGCGGGGACGAATCGGGCCTTGGTCATTGGCGTTGATGGACACCTCACGCAAGGTGTAGCTGTTGAAGCCAAAACTGCGCGCGACTTCGGTGGCTCTGGCCTTGAAACTTTCGATGGCCTGGGCTTGGGCCTGGCCTTCGACTTGTGCGCGCTGCTCGCGGCTGAGCGCAAAGCCGACATTGCCCAGCGTCATCGTCTGGATCCTCCCGGCGGCCGCTGTGATGCGCGGGAAATCCTTGCCCTCAAGCACCAGCTCGGTCCGACCCTGCCAGCCGTTGATCTTGCCGTCCTTGCTGTAGCGCGGGTAAAGACTGAAATTGCCGGTGCGCACATCCATGAGGCCGGACTGCGCGGTTTTTTTGGCTTCCACCAGTGCGGCATCAAGCGCCGCCTTGAGCTGGCTCTGGACGGCAGCGGCATCGGCACCGTCGCGCGTGGTGCTCATCATGATGGACAGCAGGTCCTGCTGCACCTCGACCGAGCCGTTGGCAGAGATTTGGGCCACGTTCTGCAGTGGCAGCTGGATGGCCTGAGCCCATAGGCCGGCGCTGCCAAATCCCAAAAGACAGGCGGCCATGATTGTTCTGGTATTTTTCAATGTGCACTTTCAAAGGTTGTACGGTCGTCCTCGGCATGAGTCAGAAGCCGGCAAGAGTCCGAAGCGAAAGCGGGACAATAACTTGCGTAAGCCCCCATGCTTGTCAGCAACGGGCTCCATCTGCAGTCATTCTGCAGCGCAATCATTGCCTGCTGCCCTTATCTGCCTGATCTCCAGCATGATTGCAGGCGAAAGTTCTGTAACAGTGTGTCAAAGTGACCCGAATTTGGCGATTCGACGTTTTTAGCCGACAAAATGGCTCTGTTACAAATTACGATGCCACCATGACCCAAGCTAGCAACACCCCCCGCGCCGACAAGATCCTGATTCTTGACGACGATGCCCGCATTCGCGACCTGCTGCGCCGTTATCTGACTCAGGAAGGTTTTGAAGTTATCCTGGCAGAAGACAGCAAGGCCCTGAACCGTATCATGATGCGCGACGCCGTGGACCTCATCGTGCTGGACCTGATGATGCCCGGCGAAGACGGCCTGTCGATCTGCCGACGCCTGCGTGCCGCCAACGACCGCACGCCCATCATCATGCTGACCGCCAAAGGTGAAGACGTGGACCGCATCGTCGGGCTGGAGGTTGGCGCCGACGACTACCTGGCCAAACCATTCAACCCGCGCGAACTGCTGGCCCGCATCCACGCGGTGCTGCGCCGGCGGCCGGCGGCCGAAGTACCGGGCGCGCCCTCAAGCGAGCAGGAGGTCGTCAACTTCGGCCCTTTCACTTTTGACATGGGCCTGCGCACGCTGCAAAAAAACGGTGAGGAATTGCCGCTGACCACTGGCGAATTCGCCATGCTCAAGACCCTGGTGCGGCACCCACGCCAGCCGCTGTCACGCGAAAAACTGGCCCAGCTGGCACGCGGCCGCGAGTTTGAACCCTTCGACCGCAGCCTGGACGTGCAGGTCTCGCGCCTGCGCAAGCTGATCGAGACCGATGCCGCCGTGCCGCGTTATATCCAGACCGTCTGGGGCATTGGTTATGTGTTTGTGCCGGACGGCACGAATTAATTCCAGTTCACGCTCGCAGCCGGCCGTAATGCCGGGCCCCTAACCAGCGTCAAAATTTACCCCACCCATGCAAGGCACCAGCCCCGCTGCTCTGGAAACTGCCCCGGCACCACTGGAGATGCGCCCGCGCCTCGGGTTCAGCCTGTTCTGGCGTACCTTCTTCTTCCTGGCGCTGCTGCTGATCGGTTGCATCGTGGCATGGCTGCAGACCTTTCGAGCGCTCGAGTTCGAACCCCGCGCGATGCAGAGTGCCCAGCAACTGGCGTCCCTGGTCAACCTGAGCCGCGCAGCCCTCAAATATTCGGACTCCATCACCCGGGTGTTCCTGATCAAGACGCTGGCTGAAGAGGAAGGCGTGCGCATCTCGCCACGCGAACCACGCGACAAGTACGAACAATTCGTCAACGACCCTTTCGGCGAACGTATCGGTGCCGAACTGACCGCCCGCATGGGCAAAGGCACGGTGGTGGCCAAGTCGGTCAACGGGGTCGCCGGACTCTGGGTCGGTTTCACCATCGACGGTGACGCCTACTGGCTGCTGACCGATCCCTCACGCCTGGGGCCGATGCAGGGCGGGACGTGGCTGGTCTGGCTGATCACCGCGGCTATCCTGTCACTGGTCGGTGCGGCCCTGATCGCGCGCCTGATCAACCGCCCACTCAAGCAGCTGTCGTTTGCGGCCAGCCGCATGCGCGATGGGGATTTCGACGCCAGCCTGCTTGACGAGCAGGTGGCCACCAGCGAAATCCGGGAGGTCAACATCGGCTTCAACCGCATGGCCGAACAGCTCTCCAAAATCGAAGAAGACCGGGTCATCATGCTGGCCGGCATATCCCACGATCTGCGCACACCGCTGGCGCGCCTGCGCCTGGAAACCGAGATGAGCGTGGCCGATGCCGAGGCGCGCGCCCACATGGCGGCTGACATCTCCCAGCTCGATGCCATCATCGACAAGTTCCTGGACTACGCCCGGCCTGACCCGCCGCAACTGGGGCCTGTGTCGCTCAACGCCATCATCAACTCGGCGGTGTATGCAGTGGCCGACTACGCCGACATGCGCGTCAATGTCACCCTCTCCGGGCAGATCATGGTGCTGGCCGACGAGGTGGAGTTGTCACGGGTGATCGCCAACCTGCTGGAAAACGCCAGGCGTTATGGCAAGACACCGGAAACCGGCGTGGCCATCGTCGACATCGCAGCCAAGGAGCGCGACCAGTGGGTGCTGATCAAGGTGCGCGACCACGGCACCGGCGTGGCCCCTCATGCGCTGAACAACCTGACCAAGCCCTTTTATCGCGGCGACGCGGCGCGCACCGCTGCCACGGGCGCCGGTCTGGGCCTGGCGATTGTTGAGAAAACCCTGCACCGCATGGGTGGCGTGTTTGCGCTGGCCAACACCGCATCGGGCGGGCTGGCGGCGCACATCAAATTAAGGAGAGGCTGAATAGGGCCCCCACGTTCGCGCACTGCGTGTCGCTCTCTGCCCCCCGAGGGGGCCGCTGCGCCTGCGGTCTGGCAAAGCCGGACCCACGGCCAGCACTGGACGGCCCCCACGTTCGCTCACTGCGTGTAGCTCTCTGCCCCCCGAGGGGGCGCTGCGCCTGCGGGCCGGCAGAGCCGAACCCGCGGCCCCTGCTGGTACGGAAAATTGGCGCATGCCGCGCGACTGAGCATCAAATCGGGTTACAGCCCCCGTCCACAAAGCGCAGGCAGCTATTAAAACAATAGCGCCACAGCGCGGGCTTCCATGCTCAGGCCTTGGCCCACCGGGCCGAGTTTTTCGGCGGTTTTGGCTTTTACATTGACTCGCGACACGTCAAGGCCCAGCGCATCGGCCAGGCGCTGGCGCATCGCCGGGATATGCGGGGCCAGTTTGGGCGCCTGGGCGATCACCGTGCTGTCGATGTTGCCGATGCGTAGGCCGCACTCGGCCAGCAGCCGGCCGGTCTCGCGCAGCAAGGCGATCGAATCGGCGCCCTTGAAACGCGCATCAGTGTCGGGGAAATGGCTGCCAATATCGCCCAGCCCCGCGGCGCCCAGCAGCGCATCGATGACGGCATGGGTCAGCAGGTCCGCATCCGAGTGGCCGAGCAGGCCGGTGCCATGGGGCACGGTCACGCCACCGATGATCAGTTTGCGTCCCGGCACCAGCGCATGGGTGTCCCAGCCCTCGCCGATCCGGAAAGGGGCCCCCACGCTCCCCACTTCGTGTGGTTCGCTGTCCCCCGAGGGGGCGCTGCGCCTGCGGACCGGCAAAGCCGGATCCGCGGCCCCGGCTGGTAAAGAGTCAGATGGGTTCGTGGCTGGCGTCATCAGATACAACTTTCTGCACGGCTTTCGGTGCCGCAGCCTTGCGCACCCTCGGTTTGACGGGTGTGCGGCTTTTGATCAGCGCTTCAGCCAGCACAAAGTCTTCCGGCCAGGTCACCTTGAAGTTATGCGCACTGCCGCGCACCAGTTTCGGTGCCAGCCCCACCGCTTCCATCGCGCTGGCCTCGTCGGTGACGGCTTCGCCCAGCGTCACCGCCATCTTCAGCGCCTGCGTCAGTGCGCCCAGGCGGAACATCTGCGGCGTTTGCGCCTGCCATTTGTCCTCGCGCGGGAGCGTCGCCACCACCCTGTCGTCCTGTCCCTGCTTGAGCGTGTCGGGCACCGGCTGCGCCAGCAGGCCGCCCACCGGGTCGCTGTGACAGGCGTCGATCAGCTGATCGATGAGGGCGGCAGCGATCAGGCAGCGCGCGGCATCGTGCACCAGCACCCAGTCGTCGGCTTCGCCGCCGCCGGCGGCAAGTTGTTCGAGTCCATTCAGCACACTGGCGGCGCGGCTGGCGCCGCCACAGGCCGCCACATCCACACCGTCTGGCGCCCGCCCGTCCAGAAATGAATCCCCGGGAGCCACCACCACCAGACAGGATGCGATGCGCGGCACCCCGGCAAACGCCTTCAGGGTGTGCAGCACCATGGGGGTGCCGGCAATCGGCTGGTATTGTTTCGGCAGCGCCGCATGCTTCGCGCTGTCCCCGACGGCCCGTGTGCCCTGCCCCGCACAGGGGATCAGCGCAAAAAAACGCGGAATCAGGGATTTCGGAGCGGCAAGCGTCATGGGCTGATCATAGATTCTAAAATCAGGGTCTCAAAGTGCGTGACACCCCATTCCAGCCGGTTTGGGGTGTTTCCCTTTTGTCCCGTCGATTTCCGATACTTTTTGCGACTGCCTCATGGATTTACCCAAACTGCTTCCCGGCAAACGCTACACGCTGCCCCAGCCCACCGGCTCGGCCGACACCCTGTTGCTGGCACAGCTGGGGCTGAAAGAAAAAGCTGCTGGCCGGTTGACCGCCATCGTCACCTCGGACGCGACCGCAGCCCAGCGCCTGATCGACGAAATGGCTTTTTTTGCGCCGGAGCTGCGTTGCGCGCTCTTCCCCGACTGGGAAACCCTGCCCTACGATACCTTTTCGCCGCACCAGGACCTGATCAGCGAGCGGCTGGCCACGCTGTGGCGCCTGCATGCCTCAGGCGGCCAGCGCAACAAGGACAGCGGTGTGGATGTCGTGATCGTCCCGGCCACGACGGCGCTGTACCGCCTGGCTCCGCCGGCCTTTCTGGCGGGCTACACCTTTCATTTCAAGGTCAAACAAAAACTCGACGAGGCCAAACTCAAGAGCCAGCTGACCCTGGCCGGCTACAGCCACGTCACGCAAGTTATCAGCCCGGGTGAATACGCGGTGCGGGGCGGGCTGATCGACCTGTTCCCCATGGGGTCACCCGTGCCCTACCGCGTGGACCTGTTCGACGACGAGATCGACTCGATACGCACTTTTGATCCGGACAGCCAGCGCAGCCTCTACCCGGTGCCCGAGGTCCGCTTGTTGCCGGGCCGTGAATTTCCGATGGACGACGACGCCCGGGCGCGCTTCAGGAGCCGCTGGCGCGAACTGCTGGACGGCGATCCGACCAAAAGCCGGATTTACAAGGACATCGGCAACGGCGTCGCCACCGCCGGCATCGAGTACTACCTGCCACTGTTTTTTGAAGAGACCGCCACGGTGTTTGACTACCTCGGCAGCGACGCTATGGTGGTGCTGCACGGCGACCTGGAGCCGGCCTTCCAACGCTTCTGGCAGGACACCAAAGACCGCTACCGGCTGGTGCGTGATGCGCCGGACCGCCCGGCGTTGCCGCCTGAATCGCTGTTCCTGAGCACCGAACAGTTTTATGCGCGAGCCAACGACTACCCGCAACTGGCCATTCGCCCCGCCATCGAGGACGTGGCCGATAGCGCGCATTACCAAAAGCTCGGCGAGATGTCGGTGGTGCGCGGTGCCGAAGACCCGCTGGCCAAGTTCAAGGCCCATATCCGTAACACGCCGCAGCGCGTGTTGGTGCTGGCCGAAAGCGATGGCCGGCGCGAAAGCCTGCTGGACTTCCTGCGCGCCAGCAGCCTGAGCCCGCCCGCCTTCGATTCGCTGGAAGACTTCCAGACCAGCGCAGAAAAACTCGGCATCGCCACGGCGGCCCTCAACACCGGCTTCAGCTGGCTGGCCGGCGACATCGACTTTGTCACCGAAACCGAGCTGTTCGCTGCCGGCGCGGTGACGCGCCGCCGCAATAAAAATCAGGAGCGCGTCAGCGATGTCGAGGCGCTGATCAAGGACTTGTCCGAACTTAATGTCGGCGACCCGGTAGTGCACAGCGCCCACGGCATAGGCCGCTACAAGGGCCTGGTCAACATGGACCTAGGCCAGGGCACGACCGAGTTCCTGCACCTGCAATACGCCGACGAAGCCACGCTCTACGTGCCGGTCAGCCAGCTGCAGCAGATCAGCCGCTACACCGGCGTCAGCGCCGACGAGGCACCGCTGCACCGCCTGGGCAGCGGCCAGTGGGAGAAAGCCAAACGCAAGGCCGCGGAACAGGTGCGCGACTCGGCCGCCGAGCTGCTCAATATCTACGCGCGCCGCGCGGCCCGCGAAGGCCATGCCTTCCGCTATTCACCCGACGATTACGAGGTGTTTGCCAACGACTTCGGCTTCGATGAAACCGCCGACCAGCGCGCCGCCATCCATGCGGTGATCCAGGACATGATCAGTCCGCGCCCCATGGATCGCCTGGTCTGCGGCGACGTGGGCTTCGGCAAGACCGAAGTCGCCTTGCGCGCGGCCTTCATCGCCATCACAGGCGGCAAGCAGGTGGCGCTGCTGGCGCCCACCACCCTGCTCGCCGAGCAGCACTACCAGACCCTGGTGGACCGGTTTGGAAAGTGGCCGGTAAAAGTGGCCGAGATGAGCCGCTTTCGTTCGGCCAAGGAAATCACAGCTGCGATCAAAGGCATCGCCGACGGCAGCATCGACATCGTGGTCGGCACCCACAAGCTGCTGAGTCAGGACGTGAAGTTCCAGCGCCTGGGCCTGCTCATCATCGACGAGGAACACCGCTTCGGTGTCCGCCACAAGGAGGCCATGAAGGCCATGCGTGCCGAGGTGGATGTGCTGACACTGACCGCCACACCAATCCCGCGCACCCTGGGCATGGCGCTCGAAGGCCTGCGCGACCTGAGCGTGATCGCCACCGCGCCGCAGCGGCGTCTGGCGATCAAGACCTTTGTGCGCAGCGAAAGCAACGGCGTGATCCGCGAGGCGGTGCTGCGCGAATTGAAACGTGGCGGCCAGATTTACTTTTTGCACAACGAGGTCGAGACCATCCAGAACCGACGCGAAAAACTCGAAGCCCTGCTGCCTGAGGCCCGCATCGCGGTGGCGCACGGGCAGATGCCCGAGCGCGAGCTTGAAAAAGTCATGAAGGACTTCATCGCGCAGCGCTACAACCTGCTGCTGTGCTCCACCATCATCGAGACTGGCATCGACGTGCCGACGGCCAACACCATCGTCATGAGCCGCGCCGACAAGTTCGGCCTGGCGCAGTTGCACCAGTTGCGCGGCCGCGTCGGCCGCAGCCACCACCAAGCCTATGCCTACCTGATGGTGCCCGACATCGAGGGCCTGACCAAACAGGCCAGCCAGCGGCTCGAAGCCATCCAGCAGATGGAAGAACTCGGCTCCGGCTTTTATCTCGCCATGCATGACCTGGAGATTCGGGGCACCGGCGAGGTGCTGGGCGAGAACCAGAGCGGCAACATGATGGAGATCGGTTTTCAGCTCTACAACGAGATGCTCAATGAAGCCGTGGCTTCGCTGAAGGCCGGGCGCGAACCAGATTTGCTGGCGCCGCTGAATGTGAGCACCGAGATCAACCTGCATGCACCGGCCCTGCTGCCCAGCGACTACTGCGGCGACGTGCATTTGCGCCTGTCCTTCTACAAGAAACTCGCCACGGCGAAGAACATCGACCAGATCGATGCCCTGCTCGAAGAAATCGTCGACCGGTTCGGCAAGCTGCCCGCGCAAGCGCAGACGCTGATCGATGTGCACCGCTTGCGGGTGATCGCCAAGCCTTACGGCGTCGTCAAGGTCGATGCCGCACCCACCCTGATCAACATCACCTTCAAAAAGGACCCGCCCATCGACCCGATGGCGATCATGCAGTTGATTCAGAAGAACAAACACATCAAGCTGGCCGGCAACGACAAGCTGCGCATAGAGCGCGAACTCAAGGAGCCCAAGGACAGAGCGCAGATGGTGCGCGATGTCTTGCGCTCGCTCGGACAACCCACCACGGAAACCGCCTCCGCATGACCTCCTCAGACATCACTCCCGGCCTCGTCGTCAATATCTCCGCCCCTGATCTGAAGCTCAGCCAGTTCAAGCTGATTGCCTTCGACATGGACTCGACCCTGATCAACATCGAGTGTGTTGATGAAATCGCCGACGCTGCCGGCCGCAAGGCCGAAGTCGCCGCCATCACCGAAGCCGCCATGCGCGGCGAGATCACCGACTACAAGGACAGCCTGCGGCGGCGCGTGGCCCTGCTCAAGGGCGTGAGTGTGGACAGCATGGAAGAGGTTTACCACGAGCGCCTCAAGCTCAACCCCGGTGCTGCCGAACTGGTGCACGCCTGCAAGGAGGCGGGCATGAAGGTGTTGCTGGTCAGCGGCGGCTTTACCTTCTTCACCGACCGCATCCAGCGCGAGCTGGGCATCGACTACACGCGCTCGAATGTGTTGGAGGTCGATACCGGGTTGCTGACCGGCCGCATGGTCGACCAGCCTTGGGGCGATATCTGCGACGGCGAGGAGAAGAAAAAAATGCTGCTGGAAACCTGCGCCATGCTGGGCATCACACCCGACGAGGCGATTGCCATGGGCGACGGCGCCAACGACCTGCCGATGATGGGTGTGGCTGGTCTGTCGGTGGCTTACCATGCCAAACCGGCTGTGCGCGCGCAGGCCATGGTCGCCATCAATGAAGGCGGGCTGGACCGGCTGCTGGAAGTCTTTTCCTGAAAATGGGTTTGCTCAAACGCTTCGAAAAGCTGCTGCACGCCTACCCTGACGCGGAGCCGGTGCTGCCACCCAAAGGTTTCGTCGCCTTCGTCTGGGCCGCTTCCGAGGGCGCACGCGGCTACATCCTGCTGTTGGCCGGCCTGTCGGCCAGCATGGCGATCTTCAACGCGCTGCTGTTCGCCATGTTGGGCCGCATCGTCGACTGGCTGTCGGTGACGCCTGCGGCAAACTTCTGGAATGAGCGCGGCCCCACGCTGGCGCTGCTGGTTGTGGTCGTGGTGGCCAGCGTGCTGGTCTTGGCGCTGCAGACCATCGTCAAGCACCAGACCCTGGCCATCAACTTCCCGATGCGCCTGCGCTGGAACTTTCACCGCCTGATGCTGGGCCAGAGCCTGTCCTTCTACCAGGACGAGTTCGCCGGCCGGCTGACCACCAAAGTCATGCAGACGGCGCTGGCCGTGCGCGACATGCTGTTCGTAATGGCTGACGTGCTGGTGACCATGGGCGCCTATGTGGTGGCCATGACGCTGCTGGCGGGATCCTTTGACACCAAGTTGGTGCTGCCCTTTCTGCTCTGGCTGGTGCTCTACATGCTGTCGCTCGCTTACTTTGTTCCGCGCCTGGGCCGCATCGGCGAGCAGCAGGCCGATGCGCGTTCGCTGATGACCGGCCGCATTACCGACGCCTATACCAACATAGCCACTGTCAAGCTGTTCTCGCACACCCAGCGCGAAGCCGGTTTTGCGCGCGCCGCGATGCGGGACTTCATGAAGACCGGACACCGCCAGATGCGTCTGATCAGCCTGTTCGAGATCGTCAACCACACGCTCAGCATGGGGCTGATCATCGGCATGGCTGGCACCTCGCTGTGGCTGTGGTCCGAGGGTTCGGTTGGCGCCGGCGCCGTGGCGGCAGCCACCGCGATGGCGCTGCGCCTGCAGGGCATGTCGCACTGGATCATGTGGGAAACCACCAGCCTGTTCGAAAGCGTGGGCACGGTGCAGGACGGCATCAACACGCTGTCGCGTGCGCGCACCATCGT